>CAZPJO010000289.1:1598-3990 GCA_964586895.1 uncultured Roseicyclus sp. | reverse complement strand
GTCGAGACCTTCGAGCTCGGGCGCGTCCGCGACGGCGTAATCTGCGACGGTCATGGCGACGTCATAGACGCCTTGTCCCAACAAATTGTAGATGTCCCCGAGGCCCAGACCCATCTGGTTGTGCGTGGTCAGCTCCACGTTGAAATCGCCCGCACCCGGCAGCGTTTCGGTCCAGAACGGCGCCTCATACTGGTTGTGCAGCGGCAGCGAAGACCAGCTTCCGACAACGTTGAGATCTTCGGCCTGCGCCGCGCCCACCAAAGCGGTGGTAGCGGCAAATGCGGTGAGTGTCTTTTTCATGGGATATCCTCCTGTTGGGTCGTTTATTGTCGTCAAAGTAGTGTCGTTTCCGCGTCTTCGGCCACGTCCGAAATCAGCATGTGGCCGGGCGAATGGGTGATGCAGAGCGGCAGTTTCGCCTGCAAAAGCACGTTTTGCGGGGTCACGCCGCAGGCCCAGTAAACCGGCACCTCGCCCGCGCGGACCTCGACCGGGTCGCCGTAATCGGGCGCGTCAAGCGAGGCGATGCCAAGGGCGGCCGGATCGCCCGTGGCAATCGGTGCGCCGTGGGCCTGCGGAAAGCGCGCGCTGATGGCATGCGCATCGTCCACGCGGCCCTCGGGGATCGGGCGCATGGTGATGACCATCTCGCCCCCGAACGGCCCCGCCGGCCGCAGCGCAATGTTGGAGCGGAACATCGGCACGTTGCGCCCCTGTTCGATATGCCGCACGGGGATACCGGCCCGCATCAAGGCGTTCTCGAAGGTGAACGAACACCCCAGCGCGACGGTGACCAGATCATCGGCCCAGAGATCGTTGATATCGCTGACCTCTTCGCTCAACACACCGTCACGAAACACGCGATATTTCGGAACGTCGGTGCGGATGTCGATGTCATGGCCAAGCGTAGGGAGCTTTGGGTCACCGGTTTCACTGACGCCCACCACCGGGCATGGCTTGGGATTTCGCTGACAAAACCGCAGGAAATCCAGCGCGTAGGCCTCGGGCAGAATGGCGAGGTTGCATTGCAGCTTGCCCGGTGCCAGCCCCGCCGTATGCCCTTGATGAATGCCCGAGCGGATCAACGCGCGGATCTCGGTCGCGGACATGTCCTGTGCAAGTGTCGCGGACGGCTCGGCCATCACATCCCCCTTTTGAAGTGGGCAGAGCGTTGCACGAGCCCACGCATCTGTTCAAATTATCATTTTTGATAAAGAGCGATAATTAATTTGGATGTCAGGTCGTGTGGGTCGCGTGCCATTGCTGCGCGACGTCCTGTGCCATCTCGGCAGAGGTCTCGATCAACATGCTGCGCGGCTCCGCCAGGTAGGAGGCCGTGAATTCAAGCGGCGACAACGGCAGATCGGGGTCGAATTCCACCACCTCACCGGCGGCAAGAAACGGCGCGGCCAGCACCTTGGGGTACGGCCCGACGGCAATGCCCGCCGCGATCATCCGCAAGCTGGCTGAAATCGAGGCCGAGGTGAAAACCCGCATCTTCGGCCCGACCCGTTGCGCCAGCGCCGAGGTCAATTCCCGGTGCGGACGGGTCCGACTGGCGTAGGAGATGACCGGGGTCTGGGCCAGGTCCACATCGTCCATGGAACGCGCGCGATACCAATGCAGATCGAAGCGCGGCAGCGCGACATTCTTGACGGAAAACTCGCTGACCGGGCCCATCAGAAAGGCCAGATCAAGCCGACGCTCCACCAGACCATCGCGCAAAGCGCCCGAGATATCGACCGTCAGATCCACATTCACGCTGGGATAAGCGTTTGAGAAGGCTTGCAGAAAATCGGGCAGCCAGGCCTGCGCGATGGTTTCGGACGCGCCGATACGAAACAACCCCTCCACCTGCGCAGCAGAGCCCACGCGATGTTTGATTTCTTCTTCGACGAACAGGATCTGCTCGGCATAGGTCAGCAATTGCTGCCCCTGTTTCGTCAGGATCAGACGCCCCGGACCCCGGTCAAAAAGGCTGACCTGCAATTCATCTTCAAGGTTCGCGATCCGGGTCGAGACGGCGGGTTGCGACAGGTGCAGCCGTTCGGATGCTTTGCGAAACCCACCAAGACGCGCCACCCAAAGGAAGGTGCGGATCTGTTCGAATGTCATGCGGGCTCAATCCTTGATCTTGCGCACCGGGTCGAGAAGGCCCGCGTTGCGCAACGTCAGGTTCGGATAGTCGGGGTCGTTGAGGTAGCGATCAAGGGTGAAGCCCCCCTCCAGCGTTTCAAGGGCCGTCAGATGCGCCTTGGCATTCTCGAAATCGCCCGATTGCGCGCAAAGCGCCACCAATTGTCGGCGCGGTGCGATGAAGGTCGGCGCCTTGTGGGCGGATTTGTGAGAGGTCCGGCGCGCCTCATCAAGCCGCCCGGCTCCGATGCAGACA
>CAZPJO010000289.1:0-1588 GCA_964586895.1 uncultured Roseicyclus sp. | reverse complement strand
GCGAATGATACAGGTCCCAAAGATGGCTCAATTCGTCATTGGCGGCGGCCACACGGCAACTGGACGAAATCCGGTAGGCCTGCTCGGCATCGCCCACCGCCGAATGCGCCAGCGCCAGCGTCTGCCGCGCGAACAGGCTGTTGGCATTGAGCAACATCGCCGTATCGGCCAGCTCGGCGGCAGGGCGCAGATCGTCGTCGAGCATGAACCGCGTCAGCGCAACCAGAGCCACGGCAAGGCTGTTGCCGCCCGATTGACTGAGCGCGTCGGAGGCAAGTTGATCGACCTCCTCGCGCCAGCCTTGCGCATCGCCGTTGACGGCCTCCACCAACTGCGCCATCCGCACAAAGGCCCGCCACGCGAGGAACACGCCATTGTTGTCGACCTCGTAGGCGCGTTCGAAATTCGCGTTGGCCTCGGCCAAACCGGTTTCGTTGAATTGCTTCAACTGACGCCGCGCGAGGCTGGAAAATCCCATCGCGGCCGCCTCGGGCCGGGACAGGTCGATATGACCGATCAGCTTTGCGGGCACCTGCACTGACGCTGCATTGACGATGCGGTGGATCGCATCCGATTGCAGCAGATCCGCGGACGACCCCACCGCCGACAGGTGTTCCGAGAACAAAACACGCCCCGATGCCCCCTCTTCGATGCGGATAAAGGCGACGGCGCGCCCCCCGTCATTGGCGGTGTCGCAGCGAATTTCCAGGTCCGGCGTCAGGCCGGGCGCCGTGCGATCCGCGCTGACATAACGCGCGGCGCTGAGGTTTTGTTCGATCCCGCGCGCAACGGTGTCGGCCAGGATCCGGCCCACGACATTCTCCGACACCGATCCGATCTCGGACACCGCCGAGCGGATCGTCACCACGCCTTGCAACGGCCGTGCCACGGATTTTTGCGGCGCGGGATTGGCGGGGTCGTGGCGGCTGCGGGCCTCGGCCAGCCAATGTTCAAACGCATCGTCGCGGATGTCGAAGCCTTCCAGAAACCCGCGCCCGATTTCGCGCAGCGCACTGTCCGGGGCGATATCGGTTTCAACCGCCTGCGGATCAAGCCACACGTCGCCCCGGTCCGACCCCAATACATCGGCATGGTCCCCAAGGGCCGCGCGGATTTCACTAAGGCTCTGGCGCAGCGATCCGCTGGCCTGATGGGCGGCGCGGTCGCTCCAGAGCATCGCCTCGATCCAACGTCGCCCCCGACGCATGGTCTCGGCCTCGGCCAACAGAACAAGAATGGCCTTTGCCTTCTTACCCTTGGGCGTGAGATCGCGCACTTCTTCTGCCGCGCCGGGGTCGCTGCCCGCGGACGACACAGAGAAGGTCCCGAAGAACCGGATTTTCAGCCGCTTTTCCAACGTTTGTCCCAAATCGTCCCGTTGCCGCCCCCGCATGGAAGCGGAAACCCACCGAAATCGCAATTTTTTCGTGAAAAAAACTGCTTTCGAAGGCTATGCCTGTCCCGTTTATTGACCCTTTGACGCTACGGAAAGCACTTTTGCATTAACAATCGTTAACCATGTTTAGGGGATATCATGGCGACATATGCAGGACGAGCGGGCCGCGCAGGCCGGGCCGAAAAGCCGGGC
>CAZPJO010000288.1:0-3995 GCA_964586895.1 uncultured Roseicyclus sp. | reverse complement strand
TTGCCGATCTGCCTGAGGACCCGCTCCGGGATATGCTGGCCGATCTTGCCGATTATGTCGTGGCTCGGCTGAACTGATCGTCGCGCTATCTGCGCAGCACAGGGGCGTCTTGCGCCCACCATGCGTCCGGCATGGCAGACGCCGCAGCAGCCGCAGCCTTTTTCGTTTCATAAAGCCCAAAACACGTCCCGCCCGAACCGCTCATCCGGGCGAACGCGCATCCGTCCGTCGCGCGCAGGCGGGTCAGCACGTCGTCAATCGTTGGGGAAATGCCCCGCGCGGGCGCCTCAAGATCATTCCGCGTGCCTTTCAGCCAAGCAATCATACTGGCGAAGTCATGCCAGGCGGGATCCGGCATCACGCCGTTGTCCACCCGCTCCAAGGCTTGGAAAACCGCCCCCGTCGGAACCGGCTCGCCAGCGTTGACCAAAACCATCCACATCATCGGCAGGTCCGGAACCTCGGCCCGGACTTCTCCGATCCCGGTCATACGGCAGGGCGTCCGGTGCCAGCACACAGGCACATCGGCCCCCAGGCTTTCCGAGCCCTCCGGCCCCGCCCCCAGCGCGACCAAAACCGCCGCCGCATCGGAGGAAGCACTGCCGATCCCGGCCGCCGACGGCAGGTTTTTCTGCAACGACAGCTGCGACGGCTTGCCCGCAAACTCGGCCGCTTTCCAAACCAGATTGCTTTGATCCGAAGGGACGCCGCCGGCCATGGGCCCGGTCACACTTAGCGATATCTGTTCGGCGGGCGCAATGTCGATCCGGTCATAAACCCCCGCGAACACCACCAGTGAGTCCAGAAGGTGATACCCGTCCGCACGCTTGCCGGTGACATGCAGGGCAAGGTTTACCTTCGCCGGGGCAAAAACCTTTTGCGTCATGGGCTATTCTTCTTCAAGCGCCCCTACACCGCCTTCGGCTTCCAGAACATCATAAAGCCCCACGTCAAGCTTGCGCCGAATGCGGATCGCTTCGTCTTCGTCATCGGGGTCGAAACTCAGAGCGCGGTGCCATTGGAATTCCGCCTCGCGGTAGCGACCCACCATCCAGTAGACGTCGCCCAGATGATCGTTGAGGATCCAGTCGTTGGGCTCAAGCTCCACAGCACGCTCCATCGGCGCGACAGCTTCGTCAAAGCGCCCAAGACGGTAGTAAACCCAACCAAGGCTATCGACGATGTAGCCGCTTTCGGGCCGGGCGGCGACGGCACGCTGGATCATATCGAGCGCCTCGTCGAAATTTCGGCGCTGCTCAACCAACGAATACCCAAGGTAATTCAATACGTTGGGCTGTTCCGGGTTTAATTCCAATGCGCGGCGAAAGTCGGCTTCCGCGGGCGGCCAGTCATCCAGTTGATGGTAACAGATCGCACGGGCGTAGTGGATGAACCAATAGCGCGGTAGGTCCGCATCGACGAGCGACAGGACGGCAGTATACGCGCCAATGGCGTCTTCGAACATCTCGTTGCGACGCAGGATGTCCGCGTATGCGGCCTGGAGCGAGGCAAGGTCCGGGCGCGCTTCGACCAAGGCCGAAAGCGTGCTGATTGCCTCGTCGCTGCGACCCATGTCTTCCAACGCGTTGGCGCGCGCCATTTGGGCTTCGATGTAGTTCGGATCGCCCTCCGGCACCGCGGCCAACGTGCTTGCCGCAAGGTGGACCTGCCCCTCCTCGCTCATCAACTCGCCCGCCAGAAGGGCGGCATCGGTATGGGTCGGATCAATGCCGCGCGCGGCCTGTGTCATCAAAAGCGGCAGCGTGCGGTTCCGATCCCCCGCCAACAGCTGCGCCACCGTGAAGAACACTTCGGCCACGCCTTCCTGCGCAGTGATGACAAAGTCATACGGCGTGTCTGCACCGCTGCCGATCTCGGCCTGCAAGGCCAGAAGTCCGGGGTCCGGCACCGCTTGCGTGTAACTGTCCAAAAGGTCCAACGCCTCGCCGCGCATCCCGAGTTGCACCATGATCTGCGCCCGGGCCCGCACAACGCGTTCGGTATTGGTGATCTGAACGCCCGTTTCACCAGACAGGATCTGGTTCGCGGCTTCGAAATCGCCCACCGCCGCGCGGGCCAGCGCCAGGTGCAGCGCGGCCAATTCCTCCAGCCCGCGCTCGCTTGCCAGCGCCTCGAACGTATCGACGGCACCGGACATGTCCCCCTGCCCGAAGATCAACCAGGCGCGGGTCAATTCATCGGCAAGCGGACCGGGGCCGTTGTTCGCCTCGATCATCGCGATGGCCTCGGGCAGCTCATCCTGCGCGACATGGCGCACAAAGCGCACCAATGCGATCAACTCTTGCCCATCGGCATCGGCGGGCAGGTCCACCGCGATTTCGGCGGCTTCTTCCCATTCCGCGAGGGCCGCATGGGCGAACACAGCGTTGGAAATCAGGAAGCCGTTGCCCGCATCATATTCGAGCGCCTGATCGAAATACCGCGCCGCCTCTTGGTGATTGCCAGCCAATGCCGCCGATCGCGCGGCAAGATACGAGCCCGCAAGCCCATCCGCCAAGGCCGGCCCGGAGAACCCTGCAAGAACGGCAAGGGCGGACAGGGTTTGTTTCATGGCCATGGCGAGTGCTCTCCCGTTGCGCGCGGCTGTGGCGGAAAGACTAGGCCGCGCCTATGGGAAGGGCAATCGCGCCGACCTGACTTCTGCGTCAACACGGTCGCCGAAGCACACGGCCCCCGGCGCCGCATCGTCACATGTTTGGGTAATTCGGCCCATCGCCGCCCTGCGGGACCGTCCAGTTGATGTTCTGGCTCGGGTCCTTGATGTCGCAGGTCTTGCAATGCACGCAGTTCTGGAAATTGATCTGGAACCTTGGCGCCTTGCCGTCTTCCTCGACCACCTCGTAAACGCCCGCCGGGCAATAGCGTTGCGCCGGTTCGGCATATTCGGGCCAGTTCACCGCAATCGGAATGCTCGCATCCTTCAACTTGAGATGCGCGGGTTGGCTTTCTTCGTGATTGGTGAAGGAATAAGCCACGTTGGTCAGGCGGTCGAAGCTCAACACACCATCGGGTTTGGGATAGTCGATCGGGTTCCACCGAGCCGCCTTCATGGTGGCGTCGGCATCGGATTTGCCGTGCTCCTTGGTGCCGAACAGGGAAAAACCGATTGTGTTTGTCCACATGTCGAACCCACCCAGACCAAGCGCGCCCATGACGCCGCTGCCCGATTGGAACGGCTTCACGTTGCGCACCTTGTAGAGGTCTTTGCCCACCGGCCCGTCGCGCAGGGCGGTGTTGTATTCGGTCAATTCGTCCGACGCGCGGCCTTCGCCGCATGCGCCGCCTCGGCCGCCGCAATGCCCGACTGCATCGCGTTGTGATTGCCCTTGATCCGCGGCACGTTCACGAGCCCCACGGAACAGCCCAACAATGCGCCACCGGGGAAGCAGGCCTTGGGCATCGATTGCCACCCGCCCTGCGCAATCGCCCGCGCGCCGTAGGCCACGCGCTTGCCGCCTTCCAGAAGCTGCGCGATCATCGGATGATGCTTGAACCGCTGGAATTCCATGTAGGGATACACGTGAGGGTTCTTGTAGTTCAGGGCGGTCACAAGACCGATGAACACCTGATTGTTTTCGGCGTGGTACACGAACGACCCACCGGCCGCGTTGTTTCCCAGCGGCCAGCCGAGCGAATGGAAAACCGACCCTTCGCGGTGCTTGTCGGGGTCGATCTCCCAGATTTCCTTCATGCCGAGGCCGAATTTCTGCGGCTCGCTGTCGGCGTCGAGGCTGAACTTTTCGATCACCTCTTTCGAAAGGCTCCCGCGCACGCCTTCGCTCAGGAACACATACTTGCCGTGCAGCTCCATGCCCGGCTCGGTGCCTTCGCCATAGGACCCATCGGGCTCCAACCCGAAGACGCCCGCAACCACGCCCTTCACTTCGCCGGTCTCGCCGTAAACCAACTCCGAGCATGCCATGCCGGGGAAGATTTCCACGCCCAACTCTTCGGCCTGCTCTGCCATCCAGCGG
>CAZPJO010000287.1:0-3998 GCA_964586895.1 uncultured Roseicyclus sp. | reverse complement strand
CGGAAATAGTCCTGCATGAAATGTTCGACCGCGCGGCGACCGGAATGGTCGTCATAGCCAAGCCGTTCGGCGACCTCGACCTGCATGTCGAAGCTGAGCATGTCCTGCCCGCGGCCCGCGATCAGGTGCAGGTGGCAGCGCACGGCCCACAGAAAGCGTTCGGCCGCGTCGAAGGCGGCGAATTCCTCGGGGCGGAAGACACGCGATTTCACCAGCTCGGCGGCGCGCCGGACGCCATGTTCATACTTGGCGATCCAATACAGCGTCTGCAGGTCGCGCAGGCCGCCTTTGCCCTCTTTCACGTTGGGTTCCAACATGTAGCGCTGCCCGCCCTGGCGTTTGTGGCGGTTGGTGCGCTCTTCGAGCTTGGCCTCGATGAATTCGCCGATGGTGTTCTCGAAAAGCTGGGTGCGCATCGTGTCCGCGAGGCTCGCGCTCAGGGTTTCATCGCCGTAAATGTGGCGCATTTCCAGAAGCGTGGTGCGGATCGTGTAATCCTGCCGGGCCAGACGCAGGCATTCTTTTTCGGTCCGGCTGGCATGGCCGACCTTCAGGCGCAGATCCCAAAGCATGTAGAGCGTGCTTTCGATGACACTTTCGACATAGGGCGTCACCTTCCACGGGGTCAGGAACAGCAAATCGACATCGGAAAAGGGCGCCATTTCGCCCCGGCCATATCCGCCGACGGCCACAACGCTCATCCGTTCGCTTTCGGTCGGAACGCCGGTGGGGTGGAGATAGGTCTGCGTCACGCGCAGGACCTCGCACACCAGCGCATCGGTCAGGTGGGCGTAGGAGCGGGTGGCGCGGCGTGCGGCAAGGGGTGTGGTTTCAATCGCCTCGGCGATACGAGCACGGCTGGCAGTTTGTTCGGCCATCAACTGGGCCACGGTCGCGGCGCGGATGGCGGCCGGATCGGAGGCGGCCCGGCAGGCAGCATCGACCCGCGCCGTCAGTGCGGCGCGGTCGACAATGTCCGAGCCGGGCAAAAGGAGTGTGCCGGGCTTGGAGGCTTCTGAAAGGGTCGGGTTGCGCGGCCGGTCAGAAACCGGCGCCGCCGACGCGTCTTGGGGCGGGGTCAATGACAGTTACCTGCTGGTTCACGATTTGGGCCACGGCGAGGGCGCGTTGGTTCGTGCCGTCGTTGAGGAAACGGAACACGCCGCCTGCGCCGTTGATCTGGCCTGCATTGACGAAATCGCCCGCGCCAAGGCGCCCGGTTCCGGCGGCTTGCGCGACGGCTTGGATGGCGTCGTAGCCAAGCCCGCCAAGCGCATGGGGTGTGCCACCATAGCTGGCGGCGTAGCGGCCGTTGAAGTTTGCGGCCGCGTTGGTGTCGGGCATGGTGAACCAGCCGCCCTGCAGGCCGGAAAATTCCAGCGTGGCGGGCGGGATATCCCAGCGCGTCATGCCCATCATCTGCACGGCGGAGGTGTTGAGCCCGTTTTCCGGCAGAAGCTGCGCAAAGAGCGGCAAGGCGCCTGCGCTATCGGAGGTCAAAAGCACCGCGTTGGCGCCCGCGTTGGCCGCGGAGGTGACCTGCGGGACGACATTGACGACGCCGACCTGGCTGAATTCGTAGGGGATGGTTGCGGCGATGTTGGCCCCGTTACGGGCGGCGGCGGTGCGCACGGCATCACGCGCCACTTCACCGGCAAGGTTATCGGCATGGACCAGCACGATGTTGCCCCGCCCCTGACGCGCGGCATAGCCCACGATGCGGTTGGCGGTGTTGGCGAAAGTGTAGCCAAGGACCAGCACATTGCCGCCCGCGATTTCGGTGTTGTTGGAGAAGCTGAGCACCGCGACGTTGGAATTGGCGACGGCCACGCCCACGGCGGCGGCGGCATCGGAACGCAGCGGGCCGACGATGACATCGGCGCCGTTGCCGACCGCCTCCTGCGCGCGGCTCGCGGCGGTGGAGGCGTTTCCGCCGGTATCATAGACGGTGATGTTGATCGTGGCGCTGCCTGCGACATCCGCGGCGGCAAGGCGGGCGGCGTTTTCCAGGCTGCGCGACAGGACGGCGTCACCGCCGCCGCCCGACACCGGCAGAAGCATCGCCACTTCGACGGTCTGGCCACTGACCCGGGGGCCGGTGCCAAGGCCGACGGGGCCGCCGCCGATTTGACAGGCGGTCAGCACGAACGTCAGGACAAGCGCGCCCAAGACGCGCAACGGGTTGCGAAGCTTTGCGAAACCGGAAACCATTGGAAGATGCCCTCCCTCGAGGCGTATGACATTCTTTTATTGCGGGAGCCCGCGTATGCACGCTACGGCCTGTGCCCGATCAAGTAAACGATCCCACATACTGCTCGGGACCGGATGGTTAGCAGATGGACTATCCCACCCCCGCAACGCAAGGGCGATGATGTTCTGTGGTGTGTTTATGGCGCAGGTGTGCCTATGAGCGCAGGGGGAAAAGTGCAGCCCGGATTGCATTTCGTGGCGACGCCGATCGGCTCGGCGCGCGATATCACGCTGCGTGCGCTTGATGTGCTGGGGGCGGCAAATGTCATCGCCGCCGAAGACACCCGCACGGCGCGTCGGTTGATGGAAATCCACGGGGTGCCTTTGGCGGGGCGCAAGGTGATCGCGTATCACGACCATTCCACCGCATCGGCGCGGGCGGGGCTTTTGAAGTTGTTGGATGGCGAGACCTCGATGGCGTATGTGTCCGAGGCGGGAACGCCGCTTTTGGCGGACCCGGGCTATCAGCTTGGCCGCGCCGCGATCGAGGCGGGGATCGCGGTCTATGCGGTGCCGGGGGCCTCGGCGGCACTTGCGGCGTTGAGCGTGTCCGGATTGGCGTCGGATCGGTTCCTGTTCGCGGGCTTTCCGCCGGCACAGGCCGGGGCCCGGCGCAAATGGATGACGGAGCTCGACGCGGCACAGGCGACGACAATTGTTTATGAAAGCCCGAAACGCGTTCACCGAACATTAGGTGAATTGTGCGAGGTGTTGGGCGATGAACGCGAGGTGGCGCTGTGCCGGGAATTGACCAAACGCTTCGAGGAGGTGCTGCGCGGCAGTTGTGGAGAGGTCCGCGACCGCTTGGCGGAGCACCCGGTGAAGGGCGAAATCGTGCTGGTGATTGCCCGAGGTACGGGCCCGGTCGCGTCGGAGGCGGATATCGAGACGATGCTGCGCGCGGCGATGGACGACCTGCCGCTGAAGCAGGCGGCGGCACAGGTGGCCGAAGCGCTGAACCTGTCGCGGCGCGATCTGTATCAACTGGGTCTGAAGCTGAAAAACGACGGCTGAACGGCCAGCAGGCTTACCTGTCGGGCAAGGCGGCCGAAGAACAGGTGATGCGGCTCTACCTCGATCATGGTCATATTCTGGTGGCCCGCCGGTGGCGCGGCGCGGCCGGTGAGATCGATCTTGTCATGGAACGCGACGGTCAGGCGGTGTTCGTCGAGGTCAAGCAATCGCGCAGCCATGCCCGCGCAGCGGAAAGTGTATCGAAGCGTCAGATCGCGCGCCTGCTGCAAAGCGCCGAGGATTGCCTTGGCGGGTTCCCCAAAGGAAGCCTGACGCCGATGCGCTTCGATCTGGCGCTGGTCGATGGGCAGGGGCGGATCGATATCCTTCAGAATGCCTTCATGGCGTGATCCGCCATTGCACTGTCCCCCGCCCCGCGCCAAGTAGACATCACAAGGCAATGCGGAGGGGCAGGCATGTTGGTGGCGTTCCAGATGGACCCGATCGAAGCGGTCGATATCGCGGCGGATTCTTCGTTTCGGCTGGCGGAAGAGGCGCAGGCGCGCGGGCATGACCTTCTGGTCTACACGCCCGACGACCTGTTCTATCGCGAGGACCGGGTGATGGCGCGCGCACGTCGGATCACGGTGGAGCGGGTGCAGGGCGACCATGTGCACGCGCAGTCCCCCGAGATCGTGGATCTGGCGGATGTCGACGCGATCTGGCTGCGGCAGGATCCGCCGTTTGACATGGGCTACATCACCACGACCCATCTTCTGGACCGGTTGAAAGGC
>CAZPJO010000286.1:345-4006 GCA_964586895.1 uncultured Roseicyclus sp. | reverse complement strand
GATGGCACGCACCCAAGGCTCGCACGCCGGAACCACCGGCCCCAAGATCCGCGATGCGGCGCTGCGGCTGTTTGCGCGGCAGGGGTTTGCCGCCGTTTCCATGCGCCAGATCGCGCGGGAGGTGGGGGTGCAGGCGGGGGCGTTGTATCTTTATACGCCCGACAAGCAGACGTTGTTGTTCGACCTGATGCGGGATCATCTGCACGATCTTCTGGCGGATTGGACCCCGCCGGAGGGGGGCGCGTTGGCCCGGTTGGAGCATTTTGCGCGTCATCACATCGCCTATCACCTCGACCGGCCCGAATTGGTGTTCATCGCGTATATGGAGCTGCGCAACCTGAGCCCGGAGAATTTCGCGGTGATCGAAGGGTTGAGGCGCGATTACGAGGATCGGCTGGAGGATATCCTGCGCGCGGGCGTGGCGGAAGGCGTGTTCGATGTGCCCGATACGAAGCTGGCCACGATGGCGGTGATTTCCATGCTGACAGGCGTCACGACGTGGTTTCGCGACGGCGGGCGGCTGTCGCGCGGGGACGTGGAAAGCATCTATTGGGACATGGTGCGCAAGGCGGTGCAGGGCGGTTGAGCCCGCCGGTTGTTATTCTGCGGGCACCACGCGTTGCGGGGCCGTGACCTTGGGGAAGGGCACCAGACGGCCCTGATCCTCGTCCCAGAGCTTGAGGGTGAAGGAGCGCAATGCCTCCTGCCAGCCGATGGTCTGCACCTCGTAGCGCTGGCGCAACGCGCGGTGGCAGGCCCGCAGCCGGTAGGAGGGGACGTTGGCGTTGAAATGGTGAATGTCGTGGTAGGTGATATTGGCCACGGCGAAATCGAAGAGCCACCCCAGATCGAGCGCCGATGACCCCTGCAACGCGGCACGGGCGGGGTTGAGGTCGGGCTTTCGATCCCACCAGGTGTCTTCGAAATTATGCTGTAGATACACAAGGAATACGCCGATACAGCCCGCCGTGAAGACGGTGCCTGCATAGATGATCAGGCCCGGTTGACCGGCCAGCGCCCAGATCAGCACGACCCAGGCGGCAAGGCCCGCGTTATGGGCCAGCACCTGCCACGGGGCGAGGCGGGCGGTGTTCTTGGGCCAGCGATAGGCGATCACATAGGTGAACAGCCCCCCCAGCGGGATCAACAAAAGCGGGTTGCGATACAGCCGATATTGCAGCCGCCTCCAGACGCCGGCTGCGTCCCATTCGCGGCGGGTCATGGTGAAGATTTCGGTCGTGTCGCGTTCATCGAGATTGCCCAGATGGCTGTGATGCTGATTGTGATTGTGCTGCATCACACTGAACGGGGTGAGGGTGAAGACACTGCTGGCGTGGCCAGCGAGCGTGTTGAACCGCTTGGTCGTGAAGAAGGAATTGTGACCCAGATCATGCTGGATCACGTAAAGGCGCACGCCCGCGAAAGCGTTGACAACGATCAGCGGGCCCACCAGCCACCACACAGGCCAGGCCTGCACGGCAAGCCACAGGGTCAGGAGATATCCGGCGAACGTGGCGAAATAGCTGAGCGAGGCGAGGCGATTGTCGCGCCCGGTCCAATCCCGCGTGAAGCGGCGGATCTCGCGCTCGGCGTCTTTGCGATAGGTCGGTGTCATCTCGGGAAGGGACGATGGTGCGTGCATTGGTCCGGTCCAGGTCGTGAAGCTGTGGTGTTTATCAATCTCTTGGCAGTGCAGATCCCGCATGGGGCGCGGGGGGCAGGGGCGGGCGCCCGCGCGCCCTCAAAAAATGGATTTAGGGTTCCGTTTACCTTTCGAAAAGTGGCACCCGCTGAAATTTGCGGCAAGCCGGAGCGTGTAATCGGGGCAAAACAAGCTGATTGTTGCGACCTTCCGCCGGTGCACGACGCATGGTAAGCGGGCTGAACGGCGTTCAAGGAGGGGCACATGGCTGGCAAGGTGGAAGCGCGCAAGGCGGCGTTGCGTGAAAAGCTGATTGATCTTGCCGAGGCGCGGATCGAGGCGGACGGGCTCTCTGCGCTCAGGGCGCGTGACCTTGCGAATGAAGCGGGCTGCGCGGTGGGGGCGATCTATACGCATTTCGATGATCTGCATGCGCTGACCCTTGAGGTGAATGGGCGGACTTTCGTGCGGTTGGGCGCGGTTGTGGGCGCGGCCGTCGAAGAGGCGGCGGGGCAGGCCCCCAATGACCGGCTGATCGCGATGTCGCATGCCTACCTCGGGTTTGCGGCGGAACACCCGAGATTGTGGCGCGCGCTGTTCGCCGTGGAGATGCGCAGCGACGGGCCGGTGCCGGAGTGGTACGCAGCCGCCATGGCGCGCCTGTTTCGGTATATCTCGGAGCCGCTGGCCGAGATTTTCCCCGATTACGACGGGCGCGCGCTGGATTTGATGACGCGGACGCTTTTTTCGTCGGTGCATGGGATCGTGTTGCTGGGGCTTGAAAACCGCATTTCGGGCGTGCCGGGCGAGCAATTGCGCGCCATGATCCGCCTGCTCCTGGAGCAGGTTGGGCGGAAAGCCTGAACATCGTTCAAAAAAGTTCTTGAACAGCGTTCACGGAATCGCTACATCGGAATTGTGAACGTTGTTCAATTTTGGAGTAGATGATGTTGAGAACCCTGACCACGCTGTTCGACGGCGCCAATGCGCGCGCCGAAGATCGGTTGCGCGATCACTTCTGCATTGAATTGATTGACCAAAAGATCCGTGAAGCCGAGGCAAGCCTGAAGGCGGCCAAGTTTTCACTGGCCTCATTGATCCAACGCGAGCGGTCCGAATCCCGCCATGTCACGGCGTTGGAAAACCGGGTGGCCGATGTGACGGGCCGCGCAACGCAGGCCCTGTCGGAGGGGCGCGAAGACCTGGCGCAGGAGGCGGCATCGGCCATTGCGCAGATGGAAAACGAACTTGGCCTGCGGCGTGAAACGCTGCGGCGGCTTGAGGCGCGCATCCTGCAATTGCGTCAATCGCTCGATACGGCCAATCGCCGGATCATCGACTTGAAACAGGGCGCGATCGCGGCCCGCGCGGCCAAGAAAGAGGCCGATATTCAGACGCGACTGGGCCGTCATGTGGCGCAGGACACGGCCTTTGAGGAGGCGGAGGCGTTGATCCAGCGTGTGTTGGACCGCGATGATCCGTTCGAGCAGGGGCAGATCCTGCGCGAAATCGACCGGGGGTTGGAGCGCACGGACGTGTCCGACCGCCTTGCCGAAGCGGGCTTTGGCGCGCCCACGAAATCGAATGCCGCGGACGTTCTGAGCCGTCTGCGTGCGCAGGCCGACAGCAAGTAATTGAGACCCAAAAGGAGTATTAACATGTTTGACCGTCACCATAACACTTTGATCCTGAACCTGAATTTCATCGGCGTGGGCTTGGCCTATTCGCTTTTGGCGCTGTCGCTTTGGCTTTCGACGGACGTCCCGTTGGCGACCAAGGGCTATTGGGCGATGGGAATTTTCCTTCTGACGCTGAGCCTGATCAACGTGGTGAAATACCGGTTCGATATGCGGCTGGACGAGGACCGGTTGAAGCGGATCGAAGATGCCCGCAACGAGAAAATGCTGGAAGAGGCGATCAAGGACGCCGCTTGATCCGCTGGGGGAGGCCCCGCCTGTTTGAATGGAATGTGAAACAAAAAAAGCGCCCAACGGGGCGCTTTTTTACGTTGTGTTATCG
>CAZPJO010000286.1:0-335 GCA_964586895.1 uncultured Roseicyclus sp. | reverse complement strand
CTTCGACCGCGCCGTTGCCCTCTTCGCCATTGGCGGCCAGGCCGTCGACGACTTCGACGATCCAATCGGCGATCTGGCGGAACTCGGGCTCCCCAAAGCCGCGGGTGGTGCCGGCGGGCGAGCCGAGGCGGATGCCGGAGGTGACCATCGGTTTCTCGGTGTCGAACGGGATGCCGTTCTTGTTGCAGGTGATGTGCGCGCGGCCAAGCGCCTTTTCGGTCGCGTTGCCCTTGACGCCCTTGGGCCGCAGATCGACCAGCATCAGGTGCGTGTCGGTGCCGCCGGTGACGATATCGAGCCCGCCCTTCATCAGTTGATCGGCCAGCGCCTTGGCA
>CAZPJO010000285.1:0-4017 GCA_964586895.1 uncultured Roseicyclus sp. | reverse complement strand
GGTCTGAATGCTTTCCCCGATGAACGGGATTGCGCCGAAGAGGCCAGTGATCACGGTCGCGCCCCAGAAGGACATCTGACCCCAGGGCAGAACGTAGCCCATGAACGCCGTGCCCATCATCAGCACATAGATCAGCATACCGATGATCCACGTGACTTCGCGCGGGGCCTTGTAAGAGCCGTAGTAGAGGCCGCGGAAGATGTGCAGGTAGACCGCGATGAAGAACAGGGATGCGCCGTTTTGGTGGATGTAGCGGATCGCCCACCCGCCGTTCACGTTGCGCATGATGTGTTCGACCGAGGCAAAGGCCATGTCGACATGCGGCGTGTAATGCATCACCAAAAGGACGCCGGTGATGATCTGCATCACCAGGCAGAAGACGAGCACGATACCGAAGATCCACATCCAGTTGAGGTTCTTGGGCGTCGGGATCATCAGCGTGTCGTACATCAAACCCACGATCGGCAGGCGGCGGTGGAGCCACTTTTCGCCACGCGAGTTCGGTTCATAATGGTCGTGGGGAATACCACCCATGTGTCGTTCCTCCGTTAACCGAGCAAAATGGTTGAGTCGTCGATGAATTCTGCCGCCGGAATAGGCAGATTGCGCGGGGCAGGCCCGCGGCGAATACGGCCCGCGGCATCGTAGTGCGAGCCGTGGCAGGGGCAGAACCACCCGCCGAAATCACCGGCACCGTCGCCCAGGGGGACGCAGCCGAGGTGCGTACACACACCCTGCATCACCAGCCATTCGCCGGTGTCATCCACACCCGGAGGCGTCAGCGTGCGATTTTCATCGGCCGCATCGGCACCTTCGGCGTTTTCGTTGCGCGATTCCGGGTCCGGAAGGTCGGACACGTCCACGGCCCGGGCCGATTCGATTTCGTCTGCCGTGCGGCGACGAATGAAGATCGGCTTGCCCAGGAACAACACCGTGAGCTGCGACCCTTCGGACACGCCCGACACGTCAACGCGCATCTGGCTGGCCGCGCGGGTATCGGCGGACGGGTTCATGGAATTCACAAGCGGCCAAGCGGCCGCGCCTGCAACGACAGCGCCGAAACCGGCGGTGCCGTAGTACAGAAAGTCCCGGCGATCGCCGGAAGGATCCTCTGCGTGTGACACGAGCTCTCCTGTTCTCTCTATCGGGGTCGGACGTCTCCGGACCCGGGGGAAACTGCAAACGGGCCAGGGAATCTTCCGGCAGCCCAATCTGACGTGCTGTTACTGGGTGACGTTATAGGCGTCCAGCGGACAAACGCGCGCACAGGGGCTGAAATGTCGCAGAAAACGTTTCAATTTACCCAGGAGGCGACTCTGCCGCAGAGCGAAAATGCCTTAGGTTGAACGGAGCCAAAGCATGCGCCCCCCCGGTCCCACCGACGCTGTGTCTCAGGGCCATCTTGCGGATCGTTTTAGACAGCTGGCGGGCTTGCTAGAGGTCGGCGCGCATCAGGCGGTGGGCAATGCCTGACCCGTCATCGTATTCACCGCCGGTCGCGACGAAGCCCAGACGTTCATAGAATGCAATCGCATGGGTCTGACTTTCCAGCTCGGCCTGCCGAAACCTGCGTGTTCGGGCATCGTCGAGGGCCACACGCATGATCCGCGCACCAAGCCCCTTGCCACGATGCGGCAAGAGCACCGCTACCCGGCCGATCTTGGCGGTATCGCCCCTGGCCACGATCCGCGCGCATCCGGCGGGGCCGGTCGCGTCAGAGGCCAGATAATGCAGCGCGTCGTCGTCATATTCATCGAGGTCCGGCGGATCGATGATCTGTTGCTCGACCTCGAACACGGCGTGGCGCACATCGAAGCACGCCTGACGATCCGCCTCGGTCTGCGCGCGCGCGATCTTCACGCCGGTGCGGTTGCGACCATGGACGGACGCTCGGAAAAGCCTTTGTGCCACGACGCCAGCGCCTCGCGTCCGGCGCGCCAATCCTCATCGGGAAACCGCAGGTCAAGATAGCCCAAAGCGCAGGCCACGCTGATCTGTCCCATGTCGAGGGGGCCGTGCAGGTGGCTGATCCATTGCCGCTCCAGCGTGTCCAGCGCGCGGTTGATCTTGGTCCATTGCGCGTCGAACCAGGGCGTCCAGATCTTGGATTTCGGGCGAAACCGCTGTTCATAGATCATGCCGACGGCCGCTTCCATCACGCCATCGCCGGTGGCTTCGAGCGTCAGGACCTCCCACAGGCGGGCGGGCGGGTAGAAACCGGCGTTTGCATGATCATCGAGGAAGCGACAGATCACGTTGCTGTCGTAGATCGTGGGCCCACTTTCACGGGTCAACGCGGGGATTTTTCCGAGGGGATTGGCCGCGTTGATCTTGTCTTCGCCGCCCATCGGGGAGGCCGTGACCTCGACATAAGGGATGTCGGTGATGCCAGCCTCGACCACCGTGACGCGCGCCTTGCGAACGAAGGGCGAGGCGCCCGAACCCAGAAGTTCCATCATGTCAGCCGCCTTATCCTGAGACGCGCCAGCGCCGTTGCATCAACGCGAAACCGCAGACCAAAGCGCCCCAGACGTGTGGTCCGTGCGGCACTGGCCGAGGCGTTGATCTGACCCGGGGCGCGACGCAGGTGCAAACCCTCGGGCGCGTTGTCCATCTCGGCCTGAACCGCTGGCGGGAAATCACCACGCGGCGCCATGCGCGCAGCAGCGAACCCCACCGCAGCCACGGCGCCGTAGCGCAGGGCCATAACGGCAAGGGGGGTCAGTTGAAGGGGCATCGCGTCCTCCGCATCCGGGGTAAAGGTCCCCTAGATGTAGGTAAGCGCACTGCCCTTGTCTATCGATGGCACGCCACCGGTCATCAATGCGCCCAAAGTCTCGACCTCATGGCCGATGGGGCTTTGCTTGATGTGTTCGGCCGCACCGGCGCGCGCTTCGTCAGTCTTGTTCTGGTTCAGTTTGAAGGTGCCGTCCACCTGCTGCACCTTGAAGCGGAAGGGCAGGATCTGCCGCATCATACGCTCCAACGCGTCATCAGACATCTTCGACGAGGCCCACATCGGCTTGGGCGCAAGCCGCGCCTCGAAATGGGCGGACAGGCGGTCGAGATGTTCGCGCATCAGGCCCCCTTCCATCGGCTCCAACACGCCGCGCAGGTGAACCGCGACGTAGTTCCAGGTCGGCACCTGATCGGGTGTGTCGTACCAATCGGGGGAGACATAGCCATCGGGGCCGTTCACGACGATCACCGCAGGCGTCGGTTCCTCCACCGCCCGCGCGATCGGGTTGGACCGGACCAGATGCAATTCCGCCGTGTCGCCAGCCTCATCCAAAAAGAACGGGATGTGACTGATCAGGGGTGCGGGGTCGGCATTCATCGACAACACGCCAAAGCCACGCTTGCGGCACATGGCGAGGTTCATGAACTTCGGTTCCTGACGGAAGGCGGGGTTGGGATGCATCGATCACTCTCGGACTAGGCCGGATGCATCGTACACGCCAACAATTGACGATCCGTTGCACCGGCGATCTTGGCGTGGATGATCTCGCCTTCCGGCTGATCTTGGACGAAGGCAACCTCGGCGAAGTGTTCCGTGCGCCCCATGCGGGGTTTTTCGACAAGGATGTTGTGTTTCTGCCCTATCTGTTTGGACAGGTGAGCGGTAACGCGCACTTCACCCGCCGCACGCAGCGTTGCCGCGCGGGCCTTGATCGCCCGTCCGTCGACTTGCGGCATGCGGGCCGCTGGCGTGCCCGGGCGGGGGCTGTAGGGGAACACATGCAACCAGGTCAGGTCGCAATCCTCCAGCAGCCGCAGCGAATTCTCGAACTGCGCCTCGGTTTCGGTCGGGAACCCGGCGATGATGTCGGCCCCGAAGGTCATGTCCGGGCGCAGGCGCTTGGCCTCGGAGCAAAACGCAATCGCATCGTCGCGCAGGTGACGCCGTTTCATCCGCTTGAGGATCAGGTCATCGCCGTGCTGCAGGCTGAGGTGCAGATGCGGCATCAGGCGCGGCTCGGTCGCGATGGCCTGCATCAGGTTTTCATCGACCTCGAT
>CAZPJO010000284.1:1463-4038 GCA_964586895.1 uncultured Roseicyclus sp. | reverse complement strand
CCATACGGTCGAATTGCTGGACTGGGCCACGGGCGGGCCACGGCCTCCGGCGCTTGATCGGGGGCGCGACGAACCGGCCGTGCCCATTTTGCGGTAAGGTTAACGCGGGGGCCATATTTTTGCCCCGGTCCCCGTCTACTCCCCGGCATAACTTGCTGCCGGAGTGTGTTGATGCGTCGTGTCCTTGCCGTTGTGTTCATCTGTTGTCTTGCCGCGCCCTTGTTGGCGCAAAGCTTGCCGCAGGTGCGACCGGGGGATGGGGCGAACGGCCTGCGCGACATGTCCGGCGCGACCGAGGCGCGGCAATGGCGTGCGGTCGGACGGTTGGACACGGGAGTGTCGTTCTGTTCGGCCACATTGATCGCGCCCGATCTGGTTTTGACCGCGGCGCATTGCGTGTTCCACCCCGACACCCACGCGCCGCTGAACCCGGAGGATTTCACCTTTCTCGCGGGGCTGCGCAACGGGCGGGCCGAAGCGATCCGGCAGGTTCGGCGCGCCATGGTGCCGTCCGATTACGTGCATGAACGTGGCCCCGAACTGGATATGATCGGCCGGGATCTGGCGCTTTTGCAGTTGCGCCAACCGATTTCGCCGACCTCGATCACACCCATCGGCGCGGCGGAAGGGCGCGCGCGCGACGGTCGGGTCACGGTGGTGTCCTATGGGCGGGACCGCGAAAATTACGCCTCGATCGAGGAAGGATGCGAGATCCTTGCGCGGCGTGGTGCGGTGCGGTCGCTCAATTGCTCGGTGGTTCAGGGGGCGTCGGGTTCTCCGGTGTTGCGGGTTAATCAAGGCCGGGCCGAGGTCATCGCCGTCATGTCGGCCAGCGGCAATGTCGATGGTGAAGACATCTCGCTTGCCGTGATGCTGGACGGGCAGATGGCGGACTTGCTGGCGCAGGCGCGCCTTGCAGGACCGGCGGCGACCTTTTCGACCTCGGCGGGCACCACCAGCTTCATCTCGCCCGACAATGACGAGCGCGACGACATCGGTGCGCGGTTCGTTCGACCCTAGCGCCGGGGGGCTTGAAAGCCCAAAATCGGCTTCCCACATTGGTCATGTCGGTGCCGCCTCGCGGGCCGGCAAACATCGCAAACGGGTCTGCGCCTGTGATCAGGGCAACCCATATTTATCGTTGTCGCTCAATGGAGGATAACCCATGCGCACTTATGATTTCTCGCCGCTTTACCGTGCAACCGTTGGCTTTGACCGGGTCGCGGACATGCTTGACCGGGTGTTGACCCAGGATGCCGGTGGCACGACCTATCCGCCCTACAACATCGAAAAGATCGACGAGCATGCGTATCGCATCTCGGTCGCGGTGGCGGGCTTTTCCGAGGCCGATCTGAGCGTCGAACAGCGCGAGCATCAGCTTGTCGTTGCCGCGCGCAAGGACAAGGACGAGTCCGAGCGGACATACCTGCATCGCGGGATCGCCACGCGCGCGTTCGAGAAGCGGTTTCAGCTGGCCGACCATGTCCGCGTGACGGGGGCCGTGGCCGAAAACGGGATGCTTCATATCGACCTCGTGCGGGAGGTTCCCGAAGCGTTGAAGCCGCGTCAGATCGAGATTGGATCGTCCGGGTCCAAGGCGATCGAGGCCGACGCAGTCGACGCCTGATCATCGCGGGCAGACATGTTGCGGGCGGTCCGATCGGGCCGCCCGTTTTCGTTACGCCGAGCGCAGGCGACGAAAACGGATGCCTTTGCGTTCCACCCGCTGCGCGGCCTTCATCCCGCGGCAGGTGTCCAGCATGCGCCGCGCGGCGGCGGATTGGCGGGACAGGACAGAGGACGTGACAAGCATCGATTCCACCCAGCAGCCCGACGCCTGTATGATCGAATGGCGTTGCATGACGATGTTGAGGTAATGCGCCTTTTTCCGGCCGCGCATGCGCCGGATGCCGTTGATGCCAATCAGTTTGACCGCAGGCACCAGCACCTCTTCGGCGGTGTCGTCGGACAATTGCAGGATGCGATGCTGCGGCGATGTCACCAGATCGCAATGCGGCGTCCCCCGTCCCAGCGCGCCTGCGGGGATCAGGATGGGTTTGGCCGGGTCATCGCGGTGTCGGAACACCATGCGTTCGAATGTGACGAGCCGTATCGCCTGCCAGCCGTTGTCCTTGGTCCAGATGATGTCATCGGGGCGCAGGTTTTCAATCGCGATCTCACCGCGTTCGGTAAAGATCAGCGTTCCTTCATGCAGGCAGACCGGCCCGGTGGAAAAGGAAAAACTGGACGCAGACAGCCGGTTCGACTGGATGTTGTCCAGCAGCAGGGTATCGCCGTTGTCGAAGGTGATGATCGTGCTGTTGCCGACGGTCTGCATCCGGTCGCGCACGTCGCGATAGCTTGAGATTTCGGCCATATCGAACACGATGACATCCTCGGCCGGGGTGAACCCGGTGATCGTGTCGCTGCCGTGGCCGTCGCGGATGACGAAGGTATCGGACCCATTGCCGGCGCAAAGGGTATCGCCGCCGTTGCCGCCTTCGTTGGTGTTGGTGCCATCATCGCCCGCCGCACCCGCCACGCCCGCCGCGCAATCGTTGCGGGGCGTGCCGTT
>CAZPJO010000284.1:0-1363 GCA_964586895.1 uncultured Roseicyclus sp. | reverse complement strand
GTGGACATCTGCCGAGTCCCGTTGCTTCTGTGCGCAACGGGACTACAGGAAGGCTACTAAGGCTCGGTGAATTCGAAGCGTTTGTTATGTAAAATTGATCAGAACCATTGACCCGGTTCCATCAGGCCAAGCTCCATCAATTGCATGGAAGACCAGTGGAACTGGGTCGATTTGTGCCACCGGAAATCCGCGATGTCGTGGCGCGAGCCCGGGTTGGTGCGCAGGGCCTTGGCGACGCGAAACGAACAGATCGCCGCGCTCAACGAATGGTGCCACGGGCAGGCATAGGTGTTCATTTCCTCATCGCTCAGCGTGTGATCCCCGCGCAGCATGAGGCCGGGCTTGGCCTGAAACAGGCCGACGCGGTCGATCTTGCGTTTGGGTTCCGCAACGTGTTCTTCGAACCGCCAGCGCAGGCCGCCGAAAAAGTTAAGCTGGCGCTCCATCACCTCTTCGCCGTCCTCGCCGCCTTTGCGGGTGTCGGCGTAATAACCCGAACTGTCGAGCAGCGCGCCATCGAGGTCGACGGCATTGGGATGCGCCGTCAGATCGCCGGCATAGAGGTCGATCACATAGGTCAGGACCGCTTCGCGGCGCTCTTCCATGACCCATGTGACAAGCTCGCCGACGCTGCGATCCTCGCAGAAGGGAAAGAAGAAATATTCGCCGTTGTAGCAATAATGGATCCATTCGCCGGGCACCTTCGCGATCAGCGCATTGACCACGTCCTCGGTCGCGCCGGGGCGGCGGGACGGGTGGCGGATGACGTGTTGTGCGGCCTTGGCGGATATCGCGCCCTCGGGCACCGTGATGTCGTCAGGGGCCACGATGAAAATGGACTTGAAGCCAAGCGAATGCAGGTGATCGA
Organism: uncultured Roseicyclus sp.; assembly: GCA_964586895.1. Lineage (GTDB taxonomy): Bacteria > Pseudomonadota > Alphaproteobacteria > Rhodobacterales > Rhodobacteraceae > Gymnodinialimonas. Next base: position 495 of record CAZPJO010000284.1, on the reverse strand, counting down.
GCGAGCTTGCGAACTCCACCCGATCTTCCACGATCAGGACCGCGAAGGGGCCTTTGCCGAACGTCGATGGTGCGGCCGCCCGGAATTTATCGAGGCTTTTGAATTCCATTCTTTCGCCTGCTGTTTGCCTGTTCAGGGCCTGTTGTGGGCCGGTTTCGCCCAAAATGCCCCCGTAGGCGCGGATTTGCAATTGAAGCATCGGTTGATGCATCGGCGGGGTCGGGATACACGGGCGCGGTTGAGATTTCCCTTATCGACGTGAAGGTAGCGCCTTGCCATGACCAAGAAGCTTTTCGTCAAGACCTATGGCTGTCAGATGAACGTCTACGATAGCGAGCGCATGGTCGAGGCCCTGGGCGGCGAAGGCTATGAGCAGGTCGACAGCCCCGAGGGCGCCGATATGATCCTGCTCAACACCTGCCACATCCGCGAAAAGGCGGCGGAAAAGGTGTATTCCGAGCTTGGCCGGTTCCGCCCCCTGCGCGAGGCCAACCC
>CAZPJO010000283.1:0-4041 GCA_964586895.1 uncultured Roseicyclus sp. | reverse complement strand
ATCCCCTCGATCTGTTCGGCATCGGCAGGCGCGGCCTCGACCCAGACATCGCGGCTCAGGTGGCGACCCGGGAAATCTTGCAGCAGGTAGAACGTGCGCGTCAGGACGTGGTCCTCGGGGATTGGCTCAAGCGGCGGAATGTCGAGCGGTGCCGCGATCAGTTGAAGCCTGCGCCCCTCGGGCGTGCCCGACCCGAAGCGGCCCACATGGGCGTCGCGCGTGTCGAACACGATCATGCCACCGCCCCTGAGGTAGTCGTTCAGGCGGCGATAGGCGGCGGCGGAGGGGATTTCCTGATCCGGGGTGATGGGCCAATAAATCATCGGAAAAAACGCCAACTCGTCCAGTTCAAGGTCGATCCCGATGGGTGGCGCAGGCTCGACACTGGTGCGTTGAAACAGCGTGTTGGACAGGCCCTGAAGCCCGGCGCGCGCGGTCTCGTCCACATCGGCATCACCGGTCAGGACATAGGCCAGCGTCGCCTCGGACGTCGCCAGAAGGGCCAATTCCTCTTCCACGGACAGGCTCTGCGCATCGGCTCCCTGCGGCAGGCTCAATGCCGCCATCACCATCGCCGCTCGGGTCAGGCCACCAAGCCGACCGGCCAGCCAGAGCGCCGCAATCGCATCAATCAGCAGAAGCGCAAGCGCACCGGTCAGGAACGCCGACATGAGGTCCGTGGGCTCAATCACCACCATCCCCTCGACCGGGATATCATTGGGCCAGGCGGCGGCCACCAAGGTGGCATCCTGCGCCAGGACATTGCGCGCAAGACGGCGGTCGTCGCCCGCGTAGAGGCCCGGCAAGAGGTCTGCGGAAAGGGGCGCGTCGGCGAGGTCTTCGCCCAATACTCCGGGCCGCGTACCCGCATCACGCAGCACGCCGAAGCCGTCCAGCACCTCTTCCGGGATCCAGACGGTGCCTTCCAGATCCTCGGCCTCGGGCGCGACGGGGCGGGTGGAGACGGCAAGGCGTTCCAACATCTGAACGAACAGGCCCGATAACGGCAGGCTGGACCATTCCGCATTGGCCGTGACGTGGAACAATACGACGCTGCCCTGCCCCAACGACGCCCGGGTCACAAGCGGGGTGCCGTCGGTCAGGCTGGCGATCGTGCGCTCCGACAGGGTCGGGTCGGGTTGCGCGACGACCTGGCTTGTGACCTGCACATCGGCGGGGATCGTCAGGCCAAAAAACGGCGATCCTTCGGCGAAGGGCTCCAACGCCTTGGGCTCGCCCCAGGACATCGCGCCGCCGACGGTGCGCCCGCCGATGCGCAGGCGGACCGGCATCAGGGGCCCGGCCTCATCCCGCGCCACATCGGATCCGGCCAGACGGTTGCCCGCGAACCGCACCAGAAGGCCACCCGCTTCGACCCATTCGACCAAAGCGGCCTCTTCCTCGGGCGCGAAGGTGGCGACATCGGCCAACATGATCACATCGGGCGAGGCCACCAGAATATCGGACAACGCCCCTTCCATCAGGTCCGCCGTCGGATCCAATGCCTCGCGCAGGTAATGCAGCGGGGACAAAAGCGCCTGCTGTTCGTCCTCGGCCCCGCCGGAAATCAGGGCGATCTGCCTGCGCTGCAGCGCGTCGTCGGTCAGCGCGATGGCCCCGGCATGACGCTCGCCGTTCAACTCAAACCGGGTCAGGCGGTTGCGCAATTCAGGCGGCAGGTCAAACTCGACCGCTGCCACCATAGCGCCCGCGTCAAACGAGGCCGTGGCGCGCGCCAGATCACGCGGCAGGCCCGATGGATCAAGGCCGTAGGCGACCACGGCCACGTCGCGTGGCGTATCGCTTCCGACACGCAAAAGATCGCCACGGATCACGCCATCCTCAAACCGGGGCGGGGCCAGAGCGATCAGGTCGCGCGCACCTTGGAACACCGAAACGGGCCCAAGGGTTTCGAACGCAGCCGTCAGATCGTCGCGCCCGTCATGGGCCACCCCGTCAGAGAACCAATAAACCTCCGCAGGGCCCTCGATCCCCGCAACCCAGTCCGCAGCGGCGGTCATGTCGGGCGCATAGGGGGACGGTTGCAACGTCGGCACACGCGGCGCCCAAGCACCCGCCGTCTGAAACGAAATCGCGCCGCTCTGCAGGTCGGTCAATTGCACGACCGCAACCTCGCGCCCTTCTCGCCCGGCCTCGTCAAGCAGAAGGCCCACCCGGTCCAGTCGCGCGGACCAATCGCGCGCCGACGCCCACGATCCATCCATCACGATCAGCAACGGGCCATCGCCTGCCGCGCGTTCTTCCTGCGGGTTCAGGACCGGGCCGGCAAATCCGATAATCGCCGCAGCGACCGCCAGCATGCGCAGCAAGAGCAGCCACCAAGGCGTCTTGTCCGTCTGGCTTTCGTCGTCCTTCAGACCCAGCAACAGCGCGATACCCGGAAACCGCCGCCGGATCGGCGCGGGCGGGACGGCGCGCAACAGCCACCACAGCACGGGAAGCGCCACAAGCGCCAACAACAACAACGGCGCGCCGAATGCGAGGGGTCCGATCATTGCCGCTCCAACACCTGATACAACCACAACAGCGCCGGTTCCGCCGGACTATCGGTATGGTGCACATGGAATTGCCAACCGGTGCGCCGGGCCATCATGCGCAATGCATCCTTCCGCGCCGCGAGACGTTCAAGGTAATCTTCACGCAAGGATTTCGCCTTCAGCGTCTCGAACCGGATCGCGCCAGACATCGATTCAAACAAAGTCCGGCCATCGAAGGGAAACGCCTCTTCGTCGGGGTCCAGAACCATGACCAGCGCCCCCTTCACACCGCGATCCGCAGCGCGCCCCATGACGGTTTCAATCGCCGCGGGCTCGCCCAGAAAATCGCTGAAGAACACCGCGCGTGCACCGTTCGGCATCATCTGCGGCTTGGGCGCGCCGTATTCCGGACGGTCGTCGCCATCCATCAGCGCAGCCGCCATGCGCAACAATTGCGCCTGCCCCCCGCGCGGCGGCTCGGCCAGATGCGTCAGGCCCACACGCTCCCCGCCCCGCACCGCAATCACGGCCAGGGCCATTGCAAGGGTCTGCGCGCGGCGCAGCTTGGACGGGCGGCTCTTGGCGCCGGAATAGGTCATCGACGCGGCATCATCGACACCGATCATCACGGCCTGCGCCGCTTGCCACTCGGTCTGCCGCAGAAAATGGCCGTCAGATCTTGCGGAGCGTCGCCAATCAATGGCGCGGTAACTGTCCCCGGCCTCGGCCGGGCGGTATTGCCAGAATTCATCTCCCGCGCCCGCGCGTTTGCGGCCATGCACCCCCAGCAGCACAGAGGCCGCCAGATGCTGCGCATCGACCAGAAGCGCGGGCAAAGAGGCGGCCACCGCCTCCGAGCGAGAGCGCAACGTGTCCGGCGTATGCAGGGAAAATTCGCTCAAGCGGCGGCCTCGACGCGGGTGGTGCGCGCGGTGACTTCATCGATCACCTGCTCCAACACGGCCCCTTCGGCGCGCGCCGCAAACGTAAGCGCCATGCGGTGGCTAAGCACCGGGCGGGCCAGCGCCGCGACATCATCTGCAGAGGGCGACAACCGCCCGTCCAGCAAAGCGCGCGCCCGCGACGTCAGCATCAGCGCCTGCGCCGCCCGTGGGCCGGGGCCCCAGGCAACGGAATTCTTCACCACGTCGGGGGCATCGGCTTCGTGGGGACGGCAGGCTCGGACCAGATCAAGGATCAAGTCCACCACCGCTTCGCCAACCGGCATTTGGCGCACGACCTGCTGCGCCTTGATCAGTTCAAGCGGGCTGAAGACTTCGCGCGACACGGCCTCTTCGGTGCCGGTCGTCGCGATCAGGATACCACGCTCGGTCTCGCGGTCCGGGTAGGGGACGTCGATCTTAACGAGAAAGCGGTCAAGCTGCGCCTCGGGCAAGGGATAGGTGCCCTCCTGTTCGATCGGGTTCTGCGTGGCAAGCACATGGAACGGGGCGGGCAACGGGCGATGTTCGCCTGCGATGGTCACTTCGCGTTCCTGCATCGCCTGCAACAGCGCCGATTGCGTCCGGGGCGAGGCGCGGTT
>CAZPJO010000282.1:0-4059 GCA_964586895.1 uncultured Roseicyclus sp. | reverse complement strand
GCCGTTGGCGATATAGGCAGCCTCATAGACGGCGAAACCGGGTTGCGGGCCGAAATAATCCTCGGGCGATGCGATGGAGGGCCAGACGATGTCGGCGGGGTCATATTGGGCGTAGAAGCGGTCGGGGGCGACGAGGTTGTAGTGGGGGTGTTTGAAGCCGAGCTGGATCAGGTGGCGGCGGTTTGGATCGGCGCGGGCGAGGTGGTCGATGGCATTTTGGGCGACGCGGTGGGCGTAGAAGGTGTGGTCGCATGAGCCGTCGTCATCGGGGTGGTTGACGCCTTTGATGCCGGGGCCGCGGTCGAGGTAGGCGTGGACGTTGTGGCGTTTGCCTTCGTCCTTCGCGGCGGGGTCTTCGTGGAAGAGGAGGCGGCGGTAGTCTTCGGGCATGGGTTTGTAATTGGCGTCCACCTTGCCGGTGGTGAAATTGTAAAAACCGGCGCGGCGCAGGTCGTAGGCCCAGGCTTTTTCTGGCGGTGAGATGTCGCGCCAGAAGCGGTTGAGATCGACCAGGCCGGAGCGGAAGGGCGAGAGGCCGGTGGCCAGTTCCGCGCGGCAGGGCGCGCAGAGGGGCACGGTGGCGTAGGCGTTGGAAAAGCGCACGCCCTCGGCCATGAGGCGGTCGAGGTTGGGGGTCTGGATGCGCAGCCCGAAGGTGTCGCGCCAGGTGAAGACGTCGATCATGTCGTCGACCCAGATGACGCAGATGTTGCCGTCGCGGGGGATTTTTGCTCCGGTCATGTGGCGGCCCAGAGGTGGTGGCGGTGGATGGCGTGAAGCGCGGGCGAGGGGGCTTCGTACAGGAGCGCGCGGTTGGGGACGACGAAGGCGTCGAGGATGAGGGCGGAGCCGAGGGTTTTCAGCAGGCGCGGGCGTTGGTTGCGGCAGCCGATGAAGAGGTCTGCGGGCCCTTGGAGGATGGTGCGCGCGGCGGTGGCATCAGTGCGGGCGCGGCCGAGGGCAAGGGCGAGGCGGTCGCCGTGCAGCGAGACGAGGGCCAGATGCGGCACATCGCCGGGCGGCAGCGGCAGGTCGATAGAGATGCGGCCCTGGTCATCCTTGGCGGTGAGAATGCCGTCGGCCCCGGACAGGAACAGGTAATTGTCGCCGGTATTCAGGGTCACAAGCGTGCGCGCGTCCGCGCCGGGGGGCGTGTAGAACCGCAGGGCAAGCGTGGTGGTGGCGGCATTGTCGGTGACGGAGGCGGCAACCAGACCACAATGGGTCTGCGCACGGCATTGCAGGCCGAAGAGGGTGTCGATTTCGCCGATCTGACCGTTGGATTGGTTGGGTTCGGTGGGCAGGGCCGTGGGGCCTTTGCCGTGGCTTTGCCATTGCGTCACGGCCCCGGTTGCGGCGTCGACCTGCATCGTGTCGGGGCTGCCGTGCCACCAGAATGCGTCTTGCAAGGCGGGGCCTGCGGCGGCGGGCGTCGCGGCGCAGAGCGCGCCGGGGGGAAGTGCGTTGGGCAGGTCAATCATGGCGGCCCCCGGTCACGGGGAGGTGGGCCGGAAGGGCGTAGCGGTGCAGGGTCGCGCCGGTCGCACTTGGGGCCTGCCAATCGTCGCGGAGGTATCCGCGTGGTTGTCCGGCGCAGGCATAGGCGAGGCGGAGATCAGCGCCCTCAGGGCGCTTGTCGAGGGTCAGCAGGAGCGCCTGCGGATCGTCGGGCGCGATGTCCACGCCGGTGATTTGAGCGCCGTTTTCGCAGCCGGTGAGGGTGAAGCCGTCGGGCGCGTCCAGCACCAGCGGGCCATGCGCCCGGGCGGTCACGCGCAGGATCGTGCCCTCAAGCTCGGCCAGATGCAGGATCGGGCATTTCCAGTTTGCCGCATCGGCGATGGCATGGGCGGTCATTTCGGCCTGCTGGAGGCGGGCGGGCTCGGTCGGGCGATCATAGGCGTCGAGGTCGAACATATAGGCGGGCGCAGAGGCGATCAGGCGGTGATCGCCGTGGTTCCACGACAGCTCCCACTGACCATCGAGGGCGGGCTGGGGGGCGACGTCCGCCAGGCCGGACTCGATACGGGTGACGAACAGCGGGCGGTCAAAGCCCAGGGACCAGAGGCCCGCCGACACAGCCTCCATCACCGCGAGCATGCCGTCGCGATAGGCCTGCGCGGTGGCGGAATGATCCTCCAGCGCGTAGTCGAGCGTGACGGCGAGCACCTTGGCGGGCTTGCCCATGACGGCTGCGGCGGCTTTGAGGTTTTCCGCAGCTATCAACAGGTTTTCCACAGCTTTTCCACAGGCGAGATCCGCCGCAGTTGCGGAGGCGTCCGACTCGGCCCGCGCCATGAACAGGGGCAAGGGGCCGTAATCTTCCATCCGCCAATGCAAGATGGTCTGGGCGATCAGCGCCTCAAGGGTCATCTCACGCAGGGGCTCAAGCCGGTCGGTCCGTTTCGCGGCGTCGATCCCGGCGTGACCGACGGCACCGATATCATCGGCGGGGGCCATGATGTGGTGCGGAAAATCTGCGCCGCCGGGATTGGCCAGCGCCGCGCGCGCGCCGCCAAGGCCAAGCAGACCAAGCACAGGCCCGGGCGCATCGGCGAGGATCGCACCGCCGTCGACATGTTGACGAAACGCGCGGACACCTTGCGCGCCCTTGAGGCGGGCGGTGAAGCACAGCCAGTCGCCATCGCGCCGCGCGCCCCAGGCGTCGATGCCCTTGGGTGGATCGGCCTGTTCGGGTTGCGCGGCCGGGCCGGGGTCGCGATCGGGCAGGCGCAGGGCCAGGTCGGCCACGACGCGGTCGGACAGCCGCATCACAAGACCGGAGGGGTCATAGCGGATCACATCGCCGTTCGTGGCGCGCAGAACAACGCCGTGGGTGGCGGTCGCGTCCTTGTCTGACGGTGTGTCTGTCACGGTGTCATCCCCTTCGTTGCGCCACGTTAGGCGAAGGCGTGGGGCCGATGGAAGCCCGGTTTCGCGGCGCGGGCGCTTATCCGGCGGAGCCGTCTTCGCAGCGGTCGAATTGCAGCGAGCCGGAGGTGGCGCGGTCGGGATCCTCGGTGAAGCCGTGGGCGGCCAGCGCGGGGGTGTAATCGGCGCGGAGCTGCGCGGCCTGTTCATCGGAGACCACGGGGATCACGACGCGGCGCAGGCCGGAAAGATCAAGCTGCGCAAGGGGTTCGGGCGGCAGATCGACGGCGCGGCCAAGGCGGAGCGCGGTCGGTTTGAAATCGGTCAGATAGGCCTGAAGCCCCGTGGGCGCGCCGTCGATCATAAGCGGCCCATCGGTGAATTTGAGGCGGCTTGTGTCGTCGAGGCCCGCACGGGCGGCGAGGGTTTTCCCGTAGGATATCAAGGCGCTGCGGCTATCGTGGATCATATAGGTCAGACCGTCGCTGATCATGATCGTGCGCATGGCGATGAAGCCCACGCCGCCGCCGATTTCCAGCACGCGGGGGCAATCGGCGAGATATCCGGCGATGTTGCGCGCGTGGCGACGCTCGAACCGGCCCGCGAGGATCACATCGAGGCTTTCGGGGGCAAAGACGCGGGGGTCGGCGGGCAGGTCAATGCCGTGGTTTTCGACCCATTCCAGCGCGATATCGCCGGAGATGTCGATGTGATCGAGATAGGGGTCGCCATCGGCGGTGGCCCATCCGGCGATGGTGTCGTTGCGACGATCCTGCGTGGGTTGCTCGCTGGCCTGCTTTTCCACGCGGCTCATCAGGGCGGCGATCTTGGCGGGGTCGCGGGCCTGCGGTGGCTTGGCCTCGACCTGGGTGATGGGGGTTTGGCCGGCAGCGATGAGGTCGCGGCACAGATCGCGATAGGCCTGGGTGTCGCGGTAGGCGTCAAGGCGGGCCTCGACGCGGTCGAGGGCGGCGTGGTGCAGATCGTGCAGGACGCGGTCGGTGAGCAGTTCGGCCATGATCGCGGCGCGCTTTTCGGCATGGATCAGGGCGGTGCGGTCTTCGACCTCGTTGCGGTCCTGCAGCGCCCAATAGTCGGAATTATACTTGTCCTTCTTGTTGTTGACGTTGCCGCGGAATTTCCGGATTGCGTAGCCTGCGGGTTCTGCGGGGCCGCGTCGGTCGAAAT
>CAZPJO010000281.1:0-4074 GCA_964586895.1 uncultured Roseicyclus sp. | reverse complement strand
ATTCCTGACCACGGGCGATCCCAAATCGGTGGAGCAGAAGGCCACGCTTTTCCTGCGCCGCAAGATCGAGTTTGAGGGCGTGGGCTAGCCCCGGCGAACTACAAAAAGAACGACAGAAAAACTACAAAAAAACTACAGAAAAATGCATGCCATTCCGGCCGCTGATGGCACCATCACGCAAGGCGATTTGAACGCCGCGCCGATATGCATTATGGCGCTTTCAACGATCCTTTTCGGGCCAGCACCATGACCAAGAACATCGCCATTCTCGGGGCCTCGGGCTACACCGGCGCAGAGCTCTGCCGCCTTATTTCCGGGCACCCGGATTTGCGTGTTGTGGCGCTCACAGGCGACCGCAAAGCGGGGCAGCCCATGGCCTCCGTCTATCCCTTACTGCGCTCTGCCGGGCTGCCTGATCTGCAACGCATCGAGGATGTGGATTTCTCTGGGGTTGATCTCGTGTTCTGCGCCCTTCCGCACGCAACATCACAAAGCGTTATCAAGGAATTGCCGGTCGATCTTAAAGTTGTGGATTTGTCCGCGGATTTCCGCCTCCGCGACCCGGAGATGTATCGCAAATGGTACGGCAAAAGTCATGACGCGCCCGCGCTTCAGGGCGAGGCCGTCTATGGCCTGACCGAGGTTTACCGCGACGAAATCCGCGCCGCGCGTCTGGTCGCGGGAACGGGATGCAACGCGGCAACCGGACAATTCGCATTGCGCCCCGTGATCGCCGCCGGTCTGGTCGATCTCGATGAGATCATCATCAACATGGTCGTCGGTGTTTCCGGCGCGGGCCGGTCGCTCAAGGAAAACCTGCTCCACGCCGAGCTCAGCGAAGGCACCAACGCCTACGCCCTTGGCGGCACGCATCGTCATTTAGGCGAGTTCGATCAAGAGTTTAGCCGCGCTGCCGGACGCCCGGTGGAGGTTCAGTTCACGCCCCATCTGGCGCCGTTCAACCGCGGCATCCTCGCCACCTGCACCGTCAAGGGCGACGCCGCCGCGATTCACACCGCGCTCACAGCCGCCTACGATCACGAAGCGTTTATCGAGGTGCTGCCAATTGGCACTGCCCCCTCGACACATGACGTGCGAGGCACCAATTATTGTCACATCGGCGTTGTGGCCGACCGCCGCTCAGGCCGCGCTCAGATCGTGGCGGCGCTGGACAATTTGTGCAAAGGCTCCTCAGGGCAGGCGATCCAGAACGCCAACCTGATGCTGGGGCTGGACGAGACCGCCGGGCTTTTGGGCCTTGGCGTGTTTCCGTAGGGAGAGGCAAGGCGATGCGAAGTCTGAAACGGCAACGGCGCATTCAGGTTATTCTATTGGCCGCAGTGGCCCTGATCGGGTCCACCGGCCTGATCATCTGGGCGTCTCAGGATGCGTTCAACTTCTTCCGTCCGCCCGCCGAAATCGCCTCTGACCCGCCACCACCCAATGAGGTGTTCCGCATCGGCGGGTTGGTGGAAGCCGGCACTTTGGTGCGCGGCGAGGGTGAAACGATCACCTTCAGCGTGACCGACGGCGCGGCCTCGATTCCCGTGACCTACACCGGGATCCTGCCCGATCTGTTCAATGAAGGCGAAGGCATGGTGGGCACCGGACGCCTTGTCGATGGCACGTTCGAGGCGACGGAAATTCTGGCCCGCCACGACGAAACCTACATGCCCGCCGAGGTCATCGACGCGCTTGAGGCGCAGGGCGTCTACCGCGCGCCCGGCGAGACCTGAACGCGCGCCGCGCCCCAACACGCATTAGCCCTCCCGGCCTGCCTCGCAGAGGTTTTTTGCGCGGCCCGTGCTGTGCGTAACACTTCCTTAACCCTGCCATGGTGATTCTGTTGGCTCAGATCAAACAAGAGCATGGAGGGGCGAGCCATGCAGTCGGTTCGATCCATATCAGAAGACATTGTGGCCCGTGAGGGCGGTTTCGTGAACGACCCGGACGATCCGGGCGGGGCGACCAAACATGGTGTGACGATCCACACGATGCGCGCGCTTGGCCTTGACCTCGACGGGGACGGCGATGTTGACGTGGCCGATGTGCGGCGGATCACGCCCGATCTCGCGACGGATTTGTTCATCGAGCATTACTTCACCCGCCCGCGCATCCATCTGCTGCCCGAACCGTTGCAGGCGACGGTCTTCGACATGCAGGTCAGCGCGGGCTCCAACGCGGTGCGCATCCTGCAACGCATGTTGCGCGACATGGGCCTCGACATTGCCGTCGATGGGGTGATCGGCCCGCAAACGGCGCGCGCGGCCCATGCGGCACTTCGCCAGGCCCCCGACCACCTTGTGGACGCCTACGGGATCGCACGGCGGAATTATTACTACCGTCTGGCCGACCGCCGCGCGGCAAGCCGCAAATACGCCCGGCGTCGCGATGGCGGGAAGGGCGGATGGATCGTGCGGGCCGAGGAATTCATCTCGCCGAAATACCACCTGACGGAAGCACAGCATCGCGAAAGGACAGCATCATGGGGTTGATGAGCAACGGCATCGGTCGGACGGTCGAGGGCATCGGCGACGCGGCCGAGGGTCTGTCGGAGGTTTTCATGCCCAACGCCACCCGCGCGGCGGAGCTGGCAGCCGACATCCAGATGGCCACACTGAAGGCCGCATCGGCGGAGTTTCAGCACGCGGGCGATGGCCGGTTTGACAGGTTCATCAACGGCTTGAACCGCTTGCCGCGCCCGTTGCTGGCGCTCGGCACGCTTGGCATGTTCATTTATGCGATGGCCGATCCCTATGCTTTCGCGGCCCGCATGATCGGCCTGCAAGAGGTGCCCGAGCCGCTTTGGTGGCTTCTGGGCGCGGTCGTCAGTTTCTATTTCGGGGCGCGCGAATTGCACTACGCCCGCGCACCGGGGCGCCGAACGTCTGTTCCCGCGCAAGCGGGCCGGGGCCTGCGCGATCGTCTGGGTGGTGTGTTTGGCCGGGGCCGCGACGCGCCGTCCCGTCCGGCTCCTGCGCCCGACAATCCCGCGCTTAGCGATTGGGAAAGCGATTAACGCCAATCACCGGGCTGCGTCCCCGCGACCGACCCCAAAAGCGCGCACATGAACCCTGTCGCCTCGATCAATAACGCCTTAGGCAGATGTTCGTTCGGCGCATGTTGCGAGCAGCCGGGATAGGAATGCGGCACCCAGATCGTCGGAAGATCGAGGGTGTCGCGAAAAATGTCGTTGGGCAGCGATCCACCAAGCGAAGGCAGGACAGCAGGCGGATGGCCAAGCGCTTGCGTCGCCGCCGCCACGATGCGCTGCACCGCCGGATGATCAACGGGCGTGGCACTGGCGCGGAAGGCGGGGCCATCGGCGGTGATCTCGACATCGGCAAAGCCATGGCCGTCAAGATGCGCGCGCAGCGCCTGCGTCAGGCCCGCATCGGGTGTGCCCGGCGCATAACGCAACTGCACCCAGGCAGAGGCCTCGGGCGGGATCGCGTTGACGGGTTTGGGCGGATGACCGGCGTGGAAGGCCAGAACTTCGGCCGATGACCACGCATGGATGCGCTCGGCCGGGCTGAGCCCCCGCGCGCCCCAATCCGCATCCGTCGCCCCACCGGCCGGATCGATATCGCGCAGGGCCGCGCGGGTCGCATCGGGGATGTCACCGGGCGTCCAGGCGTCGATCTGAAGCGCGCCGTCGCGGTCCGTGATCGTGCTTAGCGCATGGGCGAGTTCCAGCGCGGGATTGCGCAGCGCACCGCCGAAATTGCCCGAATGCCGCCCGCCATCGCGCCGCCTGAGGTCAAGCCGGTAGGTCACGCCGCCGCGCGCGCCCAGAAACAGCGTGGGCCTGTTCACCGCGACGCGCGGCCCGTCAGAGGCCAGCAGAACATCCGCCTTGAGCAGCGTGGCATGCTGCGCGCAAAGCTCGGCCAGCGCCGGAGAGCCGATTTCCTCGCCCATCTCAATCAACCAGGTCAGGTTGAACCCCAACGCACCGCGCGCCTGCAAAAGGGCCTCGACGGCCGTCAGGTTGACCAGAAACTGCCCCTTGTTGTCGGCAATGCCGCGCCCGAACCACAGATCTCCCGCCTCTGTCAGGGTTTCCGTCAGGGT
>CAZPJO010000280.1:0-4084 GCA_964586895.1 uncultured Roseicyclus sp. | reverse complement strand
GAGATGGCCGACAAGGGCCAAAGCTTCTATGGCCGCTTCGGCACCGGCGTGGACGCCAAGGCCGCTTAAACCCTTCCGAAAGCACAAAAAAGGGCGCCCTCGCGGCGCCCTTACCCATTTCTATCCGTCTGGCTCAGAACCGGAACGCCGCCCGTGCGCCGAAGGTTGTCACACTGGCATCGCTGCCGCCGAAATCATCAAGGTCAATCCGCGACACGCCGCCGCCGATCATGATCTGCTCGTTAAGCATGTAATCAGCACCGATCCCGTATTGCAGACCACCCTCAAAGCGACGCGTGTCGCCCGCATCCGACCGTGTGGCCCAGGTGTGGCCCAATTCGCCATAGACCAGGAATTCGCCAAGGTCATACCCGACCTCGACCCCGACCGTCGCCAGCGACCCGAACGAGGCGTCCCCGCCTCCTCCGCCAACCAGCGGCGTGTCGAAATTGCCGAACGACAGGCTGGCCGTCGCACCCAACACGACCTGGCCCATGTCCTGGCGATAGCCACCGGCAAAGCCCAACATCAGGCCATCGCCATCGGCGGTCGTCACATCGGTTCCGGGGGCCGTCAGGTCGAGCGTCGTGAAATCCAACTGCGCCCCGGCATAAAGCCCGGTCCAATCGCCATCCTGCGCCTGGGCTGCCGATGACGTCATAATCACGGCACAAGCCGTAAAGACGCGTATATACTGCATGCTTGCCTCATTATTTTGTATGTTTTGACAGTAGCGCTACAGCATCCGGGGCATCCCGCGCAAAGGCTTTCTGTGGATAACGCGCAGAAGTGATCTCAACCGTCCGAGATTCCCCTCAAACAGCACAAAAAAAAAGGGAGGCCGCAAAGCCCCCCTCCGCATCCCGCAACAGCCGCGCGGTTACGCTTTCGCGCGGATCCGGCGACGCGCCGCAGCAAGTCCGCCGATCCCGGCCGACAGCAGCAGACCCGACGCCGGCAGCGGAACCGGGGCAAGGCCAACCTGCGCACCGTCGATCGAAAATCCATCGTTGCGCGCCTGATCCATCGTGATCAACGCCGCGCGCCGCGCGTCACCGAACTCGATCGTGACAAGCTGCGATTGCGATCCGCCAAGGCCGGAAATCGTGCGCGACACGCCATCCGCCGTGATCGTCAGGTCCGAAAACTCCGCATGATCGGTCAGGATGAACGACACCGCGCTGAACCGCATGCCGGTCTGCACAGACCACGTCATGCCAAGCGTATCGTTGCTGTCGAGGAAATATCCGCCGCCCGCCTGATCGGTGCGCCCGAACACATTGCCATCGCGCAGCGCCAGGAAATGCCCGGTGTTGCCCGACAATTGCGTCACGGTGCCACCCGATCCGACGCCGCCTGCAGTGTTGAACGTGCCGACCGAGGTCGAGAAATCCCGACCCACTTCGCCTTCACCCAGCGTCGCGCCGGCCCGCTCGAAATTTTCGCCGACAATGCCGCTGGTGGCGCTGATGCCAAAGCCGTTCGAGTAGGTGCCGGGGTCGAACGCGTCCACGGTGATTGTCGTAGCGCTGGCCACTCCGGTCTACAGCACAAGGCCAAACAGGGCCGCAAAACTCTTTTTCATCGGAATATTTCATGCGTAAAGATCAAGCTTTGTCCCGGATTTACAGGATGGATACGCGCTCCCCCCAGCATTCAATTGGAAACAAGGTGTTCCAATCCCCCGTCCCACGCCCCGTGCCGTCACGTTTTTTTGGTGCAGCACGCCCCGCGGCGGCGTAAACACCCCCTCAGGGATCCGGGAATTTGCCGTAGGGGGGACACCATGGGCTGGATGAAAGATGAAACCGGTCTGGACAAGACCACCGCCAATTTCGTGCCGTTGACACCGCTCAGCCATCTGGCACGCGCGGCGCGGGTCTTTGCCAACCGCACCGCCGTCATCGACGGCGCGCACCGCAAGACCTACGCCCAATACCATGCCCGCGTCTCGCGGCTGGCCTCTGCCCTGAGTGCGCGGGGGATCGCGCCGGGCGATGTGGTGGCGACCGTGCTGCCCAACACCTACCCCCATGTCGAGGCGCATTTCGGCGTGCCCGCCGCGGGCGCGGTGCTCAACGCGATCAACATCCGCCTCGATGTGGCGACCGTCGCTTATATCTTCGACCATGGTGAGGCGAAAATCGTTCTTGTCGACACCCAATTCCTGCCGCTGGTGGAGGACGCCATCGCCGCGATGGACGGCCCCGCCCCGCTTATCATCGAATGCCCCGACCACGCCGCCGGACACCCCGCCACCGGCCGCCACACCACCTACGAGGATCTACTGGCCGAGGGCGATCCGGACGCGCCCTGGCACATGCCCGAAGATGAATGGGAAAGCCTTGCGCTCAATTACACCTCCGGCACCACCGGGCGGCCAAAGGGCGTCGTGTATCACCATCGCGGTGCCTACCTGATCACCATGGGCACGCCGATCGCCTGGCGGATGACGCTTTATCCCACGCTTCTGACCATCGTGCCGCTGTTTCACTGCAACAATTGGTGCCACACCTGGACCATGCCTGCCGTCGGCGGCACGCTGGTCTGCTGCCGCGATATCACCGCGCGCGCGATCTATGACGCCATCGCGGATCAGGGCGTGACCCATATGGGCGGCGCGCCGATCGTGCTCAACATGATCGTCAACGCCAAGGACGCCGACCGCCGCGCTTTTGATCATACGGTCGAGGTGTTTACCGCAGGCGCGCCGCCGGCCGCCGCGACGCTTGCAGCGATCGAAACCATGGGGTTCAACGTCACGCAGGTCTATGGCCTGACGGAAACCTATGGCCACGCCACCGAATGCCTCTGGCAGGATGATGATTGGAACGCGCTCGCCCCCGATGACCGCGCCACGATCAAGGCGCGGCAAGGCGTGCCGCTTCCCAACATGGACGATATCGCCGTGATGGACCCCGCCACCATGAACCCCGTCGCCCGCGACGCCACGCAGCAGGGCGAAATCATGATGCGCGGCAATTCCACGATGAAGGGCTATTACAAGAACCCACAAGCCACCGAAGAGGCCTTCGCGGGCGGCTATTTCCACACCGGCGACATCGCCGTGCAGCATCCCGACAGCTACATCCAGATCGCCGACCGCGCCAAGGACATCATCATTTCGGGCGGCGAAAACGTCTCTTCCGTAAAGGTCGAAGGCGTGCTGATGGCCCATCCCGACGTCTCGCTTTGCGCCGTTGTGGCCAAAGCCGATGACAAATGGGGCGAAGTGCCGTGTGCCTATGTGGAGTTGAAAGAGGGCGCGGCTGGTGATGCCGACGCGATCATGGCTTTCGCCCGCGCGCAGCTTGCCGGGTTCGAGACGCCCAAGCGCGTGGTCTTCGAAGAGTTGCCCAAAACCTCCACCGGCAAGATCCAGAAGTTCGAGCTTCGCAAACGCGCCGCAGATCTCTGAACCGCTTTCGCCGCTCCGCTGCGTGCGGCGCCCTGCTGCACTTCACATATCTGGCACCCCGCATCGTGTGCTGATCCGGCCACATGGGACATACGGAAGGACGTTTGAGGGGCGCTGCCCCTCGCGCTTGCGCGCTCACCCCGAGGTATTTTTGACCATTGGAAGACACAAGCGTATCCCCGGCTTCCACTGGTTCGAAATACCTTCGGGGGGAGTCGCTGCACGCGACGGGGGGCAGACGCCCCCCCCCCCCGCCCGCGCCGAAAGCACCCCGCGTTGTTGGTTCGCGCGTGCTGGTGTAGCATTGAATGATAAAAACATCGGGCACCGCAAAACAGGCCATGACAGCGCTTCAGGAATACCGGCGGCTTGAGGCGATTGGCCTCTGGCGCGAACACGCAGATGACCAGCGCCGCGAGGTGATCGTCTCGCTTGGCGATGTGTCGCTCGTGATGTCGACCGCCGCGGGCGAGGCCATCGGCCATTGGTCTCTGCCCGCCGTCGAACGCCGGAACCCCGGCAAGAACCCTGCCCTCTACGCCCCCGCCCCGGACAGTGAGGAAGTGCTCGAACTGTCCGACCCATTTATTTTTTCGGCGATCGACGTGATCTTCACCGCCATTGCCCGGACCCGTCCCCGCCCCGGCCGCCTGCGCCTTTACCTTG
>CAZPJO010000279.1:431-4090 GCA_964586895.1 uncultured Roseicyclus sp. | reverse complement strand
GGAGTGACGGGTCTGAGGGCGGGTGGATTTCGGGCACCGGACCCCGGGACAGCGCCCTGGATCACACGGCTGCGCCTGTTGGATTGGCAGGCGTTTTTCGCGGCGCTGGCGGTTGCCTACACGGCGCTGGTGGCGGTTGCGTTTCTGCGCGAGCCGCGCATCTGAGCGCCGCTTTTGGGGGATGTGAGCGGCCCGCCCGGTTGCCCGGGCAGACCTTTCGCGCGGGGATCGGCTCAGGCAGCGCGGCGGCGGCGCAGGAGGCCGAGCCCGGCCAGAGCGGCAAGCAGCAAGGCCGCGCCTGCGGGCAGGGGAACCGGGGCGATATCGGCGGGGTTCGAGGAGACATTGACGCCGCCGGTGATCGAAATCCGGAAATCCTCGGAAATCGAGTCGGTAGGCAGCACATCGAAGGTGTAGGTGAACACATCCGCGAAGGCCGCCCCGGTGGCGAATTCATCGAGCGACGAGGCGAGGGCGTTTTGGTAGATCTCGACCCCGTTGTGCTGAATGACCAATTCGGTGCCCGATGCGGCCGCCCCGCCGACGGCCGGGTCGATGGATTGCGCGATGAACATCTCGATGCCGAAATCGATTGTAACGGTCTCGATGGCGGCCCCGAAGTTCCCGAACGTCCAGATTGCGCGGCGCTGACCGGTGGCAAAGGCGGTGCCGGGCCCGTCGATGCTTGCCTCTGCCGACAACGCGGCCTCGCCCATTGCGACGGGGTCTGTGGTGGTCACGAGACCGCCCGAGCAGCAGCTGTCGCCGCCATTGTCATCGCCGGTCACAAGGCTTCCGGTGCCGGTGGTCGAAAGGCTGGAGGGGCCGGGCAGGTAGCCGCCGGATTGAAAAAGCTCTTCGGCGGGGGTGGCTTGCAGGGTGACGCCGACGCTGGTCTCGAAGCTTGCGAGTGTTGCGGCGGAGAGCTGTGTCGCGCCAAGTGTGGCGGTGACGAAAAGAAATGTCCTGAGCATGAATATCTCCTGATCAAGGGGTTGGGGGCCAAACGGCCCGAAATAAACGTTTCTTCAATGCGGACAGTATGGGGGCAAAGGGGCGATTGATCCGATGGAGGAAATCCCTAGCCGCCGGATCAAGGGGGCGAGGGGCGCGGGGTGCGCTGATCGAGCGGTGATAAACTTCGTGCGAGGCGCGGCGCTCGGCGGTGGTGGGGCGGCGGGGATCGCCATAAGCTTGCGATATGAAACATCTTTTGCCCCTGCTGGCCCTGCTTACCCTGCCGTTTCCGGCGTTTGCGCAACCCCAATGCGGCGGGGTGGACGCGCCCTGTGCGCTGGAGGGGGGGAATTACAACCTGCGCCTTCCCGATGATTGGGACGGGGTGTCGGAGCGTCCGGTCCTGATCTTTTATCATGGGCATCGCGGGACCGGGCGACCGATCCTTGGCAATGGCGGGCTGGCCGTCGATTTTGCCGCGAACGGCTACATCCTGGTGGCGCCCAACGGGGTCGCATTGCAGGACGGCGGCCCGCAGAGCTATCCGGCGCGCGATGGCAGCCCGCGCGACGATGTGGCGTTTACCTTGGCAGTGTTGGACGATCTGGAGGCGCGAGTGCCAGTCGACCGCGACCGGATCTACGCGTCGGGGTTTTCCGCCGGTGGGTCGATGGCGTGGTTGATGGCCTGCGAAGCGGGGGATCAATTGGCGGGCATGGTGTCGGTGGCGGGCGCGTTGCGCGTGCCCAACAGCACCGATTGCGCCGGGCTTGAGGGGTTGCCGATCCTGCAGGTGCACGGGTTTGCCGATTTGCAGGTGCCGTTCGAGGGCCGCGCGATCCGCGACTGGCATCAGGGAAGCCTGTGGGACAGCCTTGGCTATGCGTTGGAGCGCAACGCCTGCCGGACGCATCCCGACAGCGTGGAGATCGGCGACATGTTCCGCCTGCGCGATTGGAACGCGTCCTGCGCGGGCGCGCCGGTGCGCCTTGCGGTGCATGACGGGGGGCATGGGTTGCCGCGCGGGTGGACGGGGATGGCGCGCGATTTCTTTGAGGCGCAGCGTTAGGGGCGCGCCGCGTCAAGCGGTCTGCACGGGCAGGCGGTCGAGGCCGTGGAAATGGTAGATGTCGGCGTAATGTGAAGGTGCCGCGGCCCGGATATTTGGGCAGCGGTCAAAGAGCGTGGGCAGGGCGATGGACAGCTCCAGCCGGGCCAGCGGCGCGCCGACGCAGAAATGCAGGCCTGCGCCGAACGCAAGATTGGCGGGGCCGGGGCGGGACGGATCGAAACGGGCCGGATCGGGATAGGCGGCGGGGTCGTGATTGGCCGCGGCCAGCAGCAGCCCCACCTGATCACCGCGCCGGAAGGTATGACCCGCCAGCGTGACGTCGTCATAGGCGTGGCGGGTGAACATATGCAGGGGCGGGTCGATGCGCAGCATTTCCTCGGCAAAGGCGGTGGCGTTGTCACGCGGGCGGTGGCCGTGGATCAGGCAGAGCCGGATCGCGTTGCCAAGGGAATGCACGGTCGCCTCATGCCCGGCGTTCAGCAGCAGGATGCAGGTGGTGATAAGCTCGTCGGTCGAAAGACTCTGCCCATCGTCCTCGGCGGCGATGAGGGCCGAGATCAGGTCATCGGCGGGGCGCGCGCGTTTTTCGGCCACGTAGCCGCGCAGGAAGGCGACGAAATCCTCGGTGGCGCGGACGGCTGCGTCTTCGTCGGTGCGGGTGCGCCCGGCCTGATACATGCCGACCATTGCGTTGGACCAGCGCAGAAGGTCGGGGGCCATTGCCTCGGGCACACCGAGCAGGCGCGCGATGATGATGACCGGGATCGGGCGGCAGAATGTGTCGAGCAGGTCGTGCGCGCCCATGGGAAACGCGTCGATCAGGTCGTGGGTGAGCCCAGTGATTTCGGGCGCCAGCGCCTTGATCCGGCGCGAGGTGAAGGCGTGCAGCACAAGTCGGCGCAGGCGCGTGTGGCGGGGCGGCTCCAACTCCAGCATTGAATTGGCCTCGACCGCGTAGAAGGGTTTGAGGTGGTCGGGGATGGGGAGTTGTTCGACCGGCTCACGACCAAAGCGGCGGTCGCGCAGGATCGCGTTGGTCAGCGCGTGTGTGGTGGTGCAGGGCAGGTCGTAATCGGCCCAGTGAAACAGCGCGCCGGTCGCGCGGGCGCGGTCGTAGAACGGATAGGGGTTCTGAATGAAACCGGGGTCTGTGGGGGATTGATGAAGGGTCAGCATGGCCGATGTCGGAGCCTCCGGCGGAGGTATTTGGAAAGCAAAGAGGGGCGGGTGGCGTGAAGGATTGCGCGCGCCCGTGGTGGGACGGACGCGCGCGTTTTGTTTAAGGACGGCGTGCGGCGTGCGGCGTGCGGTGTCAATCCGCGCCGCGCACCGGGATCGAGGCGTCGGGCGCGGGGGCTACAAGCCGTTGGATCAGGAAGATCGCGGCGGCTGTGCCGACACCGATCAGGTCGGTGATGATGCCGCCTTCGATCATCAGGAGCGCCGCGATGATCAGCCCGGCGCGCAGGAACCATG
The DNA here is from genome assembly GCA_964586895.1 of uncultured Roseicyclus sp. Lineage (GTDB taxonomy): Bacteria > Pseudomonadota > Alphaproteobacteria > Rhodobacterales > Rhodobacteraceae > Gymnodinialimonas. The sequence continues at coordinate 585 of CAZPJO010000279.1, read as the reverse complement.
CGGGCCGTGCGCCCAGGAACCAGCCTTGAATGCCTGATGCCAGTAGGAAGATCCCGAAGACCGCCGTGATCCCGGCGCGGGCGAGGTTGTACCAGGCGGGGGCCTCGTGGACCATTTCGCCCGCGACCTCCACGATGGGTCCCTGCATCAGGAG
>CAZPJO010000279.1:0-376 GCA_964586895.1 uncultured Roseicyclus sp. | reverse complement strand
AAGGCGGCGATGCCGATCTTGAACGAGGCCACGGAGGTTTCCATCGGGTTCGCGCCCGAGATCCCCGCCGCCGCGTAGGAGGCGAGCGCCACCGGCGGTGTGATGGCCGAGACCACGGCGAAGTAGAAGACGAAGAAATGGGCCGTGAGGTGCGGAATGCCCAGTTGCACCAGGCCCGGTGCCACGACCGAGGCCGCGACCGCATAGGCCGCTGTTGTGGGCATGCCCATGCCCAGAAGGATCGCGATGCACATGGCGAAGAACAGCGCCAGAAGCTGGCTCACGCCCGCGAGATCGAGCAGCACGGAGGAGAAACGCGCGCCGACACCCGTAAGGGAGATGACGCCCACGATGATGCCCGCGCAGGCGCACACGG
>CAZPJO010000278.1:0-4117 GCA_964586895.1 uncultured Roseicyclus sp. | reverse complement strand
TCGCCGTGAAATGCCCGCCGACCATGTAGCTTTCCAGCTTGGTCATGTTGACCCCATTGGTCGCGAACCCGCCCATCGCCTTGTACAGCGCCGCCGGAATGTTGCGGACGCGGAAGACAAACGTCGTCATCATATGATCACCGCGACGGCTCAGATCGGCCTCGCGCTGCATCACCAGAAACCGTGTCGTGTTGCGGTCATGGTCCTCGATCTGACGCGCCAGAACGTCCAACCCGTAGATCTCGCCTGCCAGCTCCGACGCCAGCGCCGCCTTGCTCGGCTCGCCCCATTCCGACACGTCCCGCGCCGCGCGCGCATTGTCGGGGCTGACCCGCCCCGTGATCCCCTTATCGCGCAAAAACGTCCCGCATTGCGGCAACAAGACCAGATGCGAATAAGCCTCCTTCACATCCTCCAAGTGCGTGCCGGGCAGAGCCAGAAGGTTGATGTGAACCCGCACAAATGCCTCGTCGACGATATGCAGCCCCGATTCCGGCAAAAGCCTGTGAATGGCCGCAACCCGCCCATAGGTGGAGGTCTCCAGCGGCAGCATCGCTTGCGCCGCCGCCCCGCTGCGGACCGCCTCGATCACGTCCTCGAAGGTGGCGCAGGGCAGGGGCTCAAGCTCCGGGCGCGCCTCGACACAGGCCTGGTGCGAGTAGGCTCCGGGCTCTCCCTGAAAGGCAATACGGTCCGTCATTGGCAACATCCGCTCGAAAAGGTCGTTTCGTCGCGCTCCCTACACCTTGCCTTGCCCCAAAGGAACACCATACATACCCGCAACAGAGCGACAGACCTTTGTGGAGCTGACATGTTTGACACGATGACCATCACCAAAGCCGGCGGCGCGGTTTGTGCGGCCCTTCTGGTGTTCCTCCTGGGCGGATGGGCTGCCGAGGGGCTTTATAACATCGATCACCACGACGAAGACCATGTCAGTGGATATCGGATCGCGATCATTGATGAATCGGCTGAGCCGGTTGAAGAGGTGCCCGAGGTTCCGTTTGCCGAGGTCTACGCCGCCGCGGATGCCGGCGCGGGTGAGCGCCTGTGGCGCCAATGCTCCGCATGCCATGCGTTGAACGCGGGTCAGAACGGCGTTGGCCCCTACCTTCTGGGTGTTGTCGGTCGCCCCAAGCATGCGGCCGATGGATTTGACTATTCCGACGGTCTTCTGGCCCTCGAAGGCGACTGGACGCCGGAAAACATTTCCGACTTCATCGCCAACCCGCGCGAATATGCGCCGGGCACATCCATGTCCTACGGCGGGATGGACGACATTGAAGATCGTGCAAATCTGATCGCTTACCTCGCGACGCAACAATAAGCGCCGCCATGAACACCACCGAAAGCGCCGCCGTTGAGGCGGCGTTTTTCGTTTCCCGGCCTTATTCGGGGAAAAAAGCGTCCGATCACCATCTGTTCACGGAATCTCAACTTGAACCGGGGGCGGGCTGGTCTCTAACCTCAAGCGAGCCATAATATGGAACACGCGGTGCAATATCGCGAAGGTTCCCGATCCGACAACCGGAGGTGCATATGCAGGACCAGACCGAAGCCAAGGTGCGCGTGGCAACACTTGAGCCCACCGCCGACCAAAGCCGCAGATGGCGCATGGCGGCCTTGCCGCTCGCCGGGGCCGCCCTGATCCTGGCGCTCGGCACATTCGCCGCAAAGGCGCAGGAGGTCGGTGAAGACGGGCTAATCCGCACCTACGGCATCTCCACGTTCGGCGAATTGCGTTACAGCGCCGACAGCCCGCACCTTGACTACGTGAACCCCGATGCCCCGCAAGGCGGCGAGATGTCGTTTGCGTGGTCGTCCGGGTCCTTCGATTCCATGCATCCCTATTCGCGCATCGGGCGCGCGGCGGTTCTGGCCAATATCTTCTTCGAGTCGATGCTGGAGGCCACGGCAGATGAAATCGGGTCTTCCTATTGCCTTCTGTGCGAGGAATTCGCCTATCCCGAAGACCGGTCCTATGTGATCTTCACCCTGCGCGACGAGGTGACATTTTCCGACGGTACACCAATGACCGCGCAAGATGTCCTGTTCTCCTATGAGATCCTGCGGGACGAGGGCCTGCCGTCGTTCCGGGCCAACATTCCCAACACCATCGACAGCGCAGAGGTGCTCGACGAGCGGACCATTCGGTTCAATTTCAACCTCGACTCGCCGCTGCGTGACCGCATTCAAACCGCCGGAGGCCTGCCCGTCTTCAGTCAGGCCAGCCACGAAGCCTCGGGCCTTGCCTTTGAGGACAGCCGCCTTGAACCGCTGACCGGATCGGGCCCCTACGTGCTCGGAGAGGTGGAGCCGGGTCAGCGCGTCGTGTTCACCCGCAACCGCGATTATTGGGGCGACGACCTGTGGATCACACAGGGCCGCAACAATTTCGACAGCATCCGCATCGAGTATTACGGCGACAGCCTTGCCGCATTCGAAGGGTTCACCGCCGGAAACTACACCTTCCGGCAGGAAAGCTCGTCGCAGGCCTGGGCCAACAATTACGATTTCCCCGCGCTCGCCAATGGCACCGTGATCCGCGAAGAATTGCCCGACGGCACCATCGCCTCGGGCCAGTCCTTCATGATCAACCTGCGACGTCCGCAGTTCCAGGACGTCCGGGTGCGCAGCGCGTTGGCGCATATGTTCAACTTCGAATGGACCAATGAGACGCTGTTCTACGGCCTCTACGCGCCGGTTGTCAGCTTCTGGGAAAACACCTGGATGGAGGCCGGGGGCCTGCCCGAAGGTGAGGAATTGGCCCTGTTGGAGCAGTTCCGCGATCAGTTGCCCGAGACGGTCTTCGATGAAGAGGTCTATGCCGTGCCTGCTTCGACCGCTGACCGCGCATTGGATCGTCGCCAATCGCGCCGTGCGCTTGGCCTTCTGGAAGAGGCGGGCTGGGTGCCGGGAGACGATGGTATGTTGCGCAACGAGGCGGGGCAGACGCTTGATGTCGAGTTCCTGAATTCCTCGCCGCTGTTCGACCGGATCATCAACCCCTATGTCGAAAATCTGCGTGCCATCGGTGTGAACGCGTCAATGAACCGGGTCGACAACGCGCAGCTGCAACAACGCCAGCGCGACGCCGATTACGACATGATCACCGACCACTTCCCCATGGGCTATGAACCCGGTGCCAGCCTACGCCAGTATTTCGGATCGCTTGGCGCGGACGAAAGCCTGTTCAACGTGCCGGGGCTGGCCGACGAAGGGGTCGATGCGCTGATCGAGGCGGTTGTGCAGACAGAGACCCGCGAGGAACTGGACGTCGCCGTTCGCGCGCTTGACCGTGTGCTGCGCGACCGCGTGATCCGAGTGGGCCAATGGTACAACCCCGCGCATTGGGTCGCCTATTACAACATGTACCGCTACCCCGAGAACCTGCCGCCCTACAGCCTTGGCTTCCTGGATTTCTGGTGGATCGACCCGGGTGCGGAACAGGCCTTGCGCGACTCCGGCGTCCTGTAAGGCCGGGCCGCAGCCATGGGCGCCTATATCCTCCGACGGCTTTTGCTGGTGATCCCGACGATTTTCGGGGTCATGCTGCTGAACTTCACGTTGATCCAGTTTGTGCCGGGCGGTCCGATCGATCAGATCATCGCACAGCTTGAGGGCGAGGGTGACGTCTTCGCCGGGATCTCGGGCGGTGGTGGGGACAACGCCGCCGATACCGCCGATTTCGACGTGGGCTATCAGGGCGCGCGGGGCTTGCCGCCGCAATTCCTCGAACAATTGCAGGTGGAGTTCAACTTTGCCCGCATCGTCTGCGAAGACGGCTTCACCGGCGAGCCCGACCTTGATGCGGCGGAATGCGCGGCCGAGGAAATCCCGATCCTCGAACGCTTCGGCCTGATGATGATGGATTACCTGCGCTTCGATTTCGGAGAGAGCTATTTCCGATCCATCTCGGTTGTCGATCTGGTGATCGAAAAGATGCCGGTGTCGATCACGCTCGGCCTGTGGTCCACGATCATCGCCTATATCGTGTCCATTCCATTGGGCATTCGCAAAGCCGTCCGCGACGGCACGCGCTTCGATAGCGCGACAAGCGCCCTGATCATCGTGGCCTATGCGATCCCGGGGCTCCTGTTCGGGATCATCCTTCTGG
>CAZPJO010000277.1:3184-4156 GCA_964586895.1 uncultured Roseicyclus sp. | reverse complement strand
TTGTCGAAAAATGACGACAGGATCCGCGTGTAGGGGTTTCGCACGCAGGTGAACGCATAGCTTTTGTTCGCCGTCACATTGTCAGTGATCAACGGTTGGCTGTCGTCGAAGGCCCATTTGTGCATGCCGCCCTTGGCATCATGGATATCGCCATCGAAAAACGTGCCGTTGTCGGTGTAATACATGATCTGGCCGATGGTCGAGCAGGCGCATTTGGGCACCACGCGGTACACCATGCTTTCGCTTGTCGTCATCCAGGTGCCCGGAAATCCCATCTGCCTGTCGCCTTCCCGCGTGTCGGTCCGCTCAACCAGACCTTATCACTGTCAAATTGCCAACAATTGGTGTCGCATCAACGCACATACTTTATTAAGGATAAGATAATAAGCCTCAGAAAAGGGCAATGTTTCGAGCATGGCAAAAATCGCCTTCATCCTTCTGTGTCATAAAGATGCGCCAAGCGTAATTCAGCAGGCTGAGCAGCTGACGGCGACGGGCGATTATGTGTCGATCCATTTCGACGCGCGCGCGAAGGCGGCGGATTTCGCGGCGATCACCGAGGCGTTGAAGGACAATGCCGGGGTGACCTTTGCCACCCGGCGGATCAAATGCGGGTGGGGGCAATGGTCGCTGGTGCAGGCCACGCTTTATGCGGTTGAAGCAGCACTGGAGGCGTTTCCAAAGGCCAGTCATTTCTACATGTTGTCGGGCGATTGCGCGTCGGTCAAATCGGCGGCCTATGCGCACCGGTTCCTGGATGCGCGCGACGTGGATTACGTCGAAAGCTTCGATTTCTTCAACTCCGACTGGATCAAGACCGGGTTCAAGGGCGAGCGGTTGATCTACCGGCACTGGTTCAACGAACGCGCGCACAAGCGGCTGTTCTACACCGCGTTCAAGGTGCAGCGGAAGTTGGGGTTGGAGCGCAAGATCCCCGACGATATCCAGGTGATGATCGGCTCGCAATGGTGG
>CAZPJO010000277.1:0-3174 GCA_964586895.1 uncultured Roseicyclus sp. | reverse complement strand
GTTCAACGGTCGAGGCGATCGTGGCCTATTGCAAGGAGCGGCCCGATTTGATCCGGTTTTTCCGCACCACCTGGATCCCGGACGAGACGTTTTTTCAGACGCTGGTGCGCCATCTGGTGCCCACGCGCGAGATCGAAAGCCGCACGCTGACCTTCAAGATGTTCAGCGATTACGGCATGCCGGTGACGTTCTACAACGATCAATACGATTTGCTGATCAGTCAGGATTACCTGTTCGCCCGCAAGATCAGCGCGGAGGCGCATCTTTTGAAAGAGCGGCTAGGCGCGTTGTGGTCTTCGGACCGCAAGGATTTTGCCACCTCCAAGGAGGGGCCGAAACTGCACGCGTTCCTGACCGGGCGGGGGCGGGTCGGCAAGCGCTTCGGGACGCGATTTTGGGAACGTGAAAGCACGCTTGGGGCGGACCGGGACCTCTACATGCTGGTGTGCAAGAAATGGCATGTGGCCAAGCGGTTGCTCAAGGCGTCGGCCGAAAAGATCGACGTGACTGGGATCGAATACCTGTTCGATGAGGCGGGGTGCCGGGTTCCGCATCTGGGCGGAATCGAGCGGACACTGGACAAACGCAACCGGCACCGCCGCGCGCTGGTGCGGATGTTGTTTGATTACTACGGGACCGAGCGGCTGATGATCTGCCTTGATCCTGCGAACCTCGACCTGATGCGGGATTTCATGTCGGACCGGGCGAATGCGCGGATCCTGGAGGTGCAATGCGCCTTTGACGACCAATATCTGGTGGGCCATGCGCACCGCGTGGGCCTTGCGACCGAGGACACGCCGGGCGAGGTGATCGGGCGGATGTTGCCCACGTTGCGGCATGAGTTTCTGGATGAGCAGGTCGCGATCCGGGAAGAGGAATTCAAGCAGCACTGGCGCCTGAAAGAGGGCAAGAGCGCCGAGGTCAACGGTGCGGTGCTTGCGGAATTCTTCGGGATCGACCACGACAGGGGAAGGGAGCTGGCCGAGACCCAGCATTTGTTTGCGGATTGAAGGGGGCGACTATGGCCTATGACTACGACGATCAGAACATTTTCGCCAAGATCCTGCGCGGCGAGATCCCCAACCAGACGGTGGAAGAGACCGCGCATACGCTGGCCTTCAACGACATATATGCGCAGGCGCCGGTGCATGTGCTGGTGATCCCGAAGGGGCCGTATGTGTGTTTCGATCATTTCGCGGCCGAGGCGAGCGACGCCGAGATCGCCGATTTCCACCGGGTCGCCGCGAAGATCTGCGCCGATCTGGGCGTGGCGCCGGGCGGCGGGGGGGCGGGGTATCGGACCTTGTCGAATGCGGGCGAGGATGCGGTGCAGGAGGTGCCGCATTACCACATGCATATCCTCGCCGGTCGGCCTTTGGGGCGGATGCTGCAACCGGCGGGCTGAGCGGGGTTCGCTTTGAGAATTGCGCACTTGCAGTGCATTTTCTTTTCTAAGGTCAGGGGGCGCTGCCCCCCGCGTGCCCTTTCCGGGGGAAAGGCCACTTGCCCCCGAGGTTTTTCGGGCAAGATGAAAGGGGCGCGGCATCGGGCCTCTTGCCCGGATTTCGGCGAGGTGCGATAGAGCGGATGGACTTGCACAGAGGACGACCCGAGATGAGCATTGACGCGCCGGAGACGGAAGTTGTGGAGCAATGGCGGGTTGCCTGTGACGGGGGAGAGGGCGCGTTGGGCCACCCCAGGGTCTGGTTGTCGTTGAGCCGTGTGACCGGAGAGGTCGAGTGCGGCTATTGCGACAAGAAATACGTGCACAAGGATTTCGCCGACGCGGGCAAGTGATGGCGGATGCGCTGCGCCGGGTTTTGCGTTTCGGGGGCCGCCTGATCGGGGCTGCTTTTCTCGTGGTGGGCCTGTATCTGTCGGCGGCGGCGCTTGGGGGGCTGCCGCCGGGGGCGGTTGCAGTTGTCGGGGCGCAGGACGAAAACGAGGTGGAGATCGGGCTGTTGTTCGGGCCGATCCATGTGGATTTCCTGTTGCCGGCCACGGATGAGACGCGTGCCGCGCTTGCGCCGATGGCGGCGGCGGGCGTGCCGGTTGCGGACCCCGGTGTTGCGCATTTCATCGTTGGGTGGGGCGCGCGGGAATTCTACACCACGGCAGGCACTTACGCCGATATCACGCTCGCGGCGAGCGCGCGGGCCATCACTGGCGATGCCTCGGTCTTGCGGGTTGATGTGGTGGGTCCGATTTCGCCGAATGCGGAATACCCCCGCCTGCGGCTGAGTGCTGCGCAATATCGCGCGCTGTTGGCGGAGATCGAGGCGACGGCAACCGGCCCCGCAATTCTGGGCGCGGGCTTCACGGCCACCGATGGGTTCGTGGAAGCGGAGGGGCGGTTTCACATTTTGCGGACATGCAACACGTGGGTCGGGCGGGTCTTGCGGGCGGCGGGTGTGCCGATGGGCGTGTGGACGCCGATGCCGTATTCGGTTCGGCTATCGCTTTGGCGAGCGGGGCTCAGCTCAGCGGCACATCCGTGACGCCGCATTGCAAGGTCACCTCGCCGGTCTTGCGCAGGACATAGTCGGCGATGTTGTTGCCGCTCCACGCTTCGATCGGGCGGCCCGCTGCGGTGGCCCCGGAGCCAAGCGCGGTGCCGGTCTCGGGGTCTTGGGACCAATAAACGACCTGCCCGCTTTGCCCGTCATCACATTCAAAACGCACGAGATTTTCGGCGCTGTCCCAGGTGCCGGTGCAGGTGGCGCCGGTGGAGAGATGGCCCGCCAGCGTGCCGCTGTCCCAGCCGGTTGTACCGCCGACAAACAACGTGTCGCCACCGATGCAGGCGATGGCGTGGGTGCACGAGGTCTGCTGGCCCGGATCAAGCACGCAGGCCGGGTCGAGGGCCATTTGCGCGGCCAGCGGAGGGGTGACAAGGGTCATGGTCGCGGCGGCAAGGCAAAGGTGTTTCATGGGCTGATCCTGTTGCATTTGCTTGGATTTATTAAGATTTGGCGCCGGTTTGGCCGGGTTCAAGCGATGTGCGCTGTCCTTGGCGGAAAATCGCGGTCGCAGGCGCGCGCGGGTCGGGGTAGAACCGTAGCGAAGCGATAGGGCGTCCGAAAACCGCCCTCACGTTGCGAAGCGATAGGGCAGGGGAAGACCACATGGCATTCGGAAAAGGGCATCATCTTCATCTTGTGGATGGCTCGGCGT
>CAZPJO010000276.1:0-4160 GCA_964586895.1 uncultured Roseicyclus sp. | reverse complement strand
TTGCGCTCTTCCTCTTGTCGCAGATCTGGTCGCAGACGACCTTCCGCGATGGAACACCCCTGTTCGCGCAGCCCCGGTTCTGGCCTGCCGTGTCGCTGATCGGGATGACAGGCTTTGCGGCCTGCCACCTGCTGGGCTCGGCCCTGTCGGAGCGCATCGACGGGCGCTGGCAAGAGGTCTGGCTTTGGATCGCATCTTTGGAATACGCGGGCTGGTTCATCGCCTATGCGCTTGTGGTGCCCGTGTTGGGCTATCTTCCTTCGACACTTCTGTTCGCCGCCGCGCTGACGTTGCGCGCCGGATACAGACACCGCTTCGCGTTCCTGGCCGCGCTGGGATCGGCCTTTGTCATTGTCCTTCTGTTCAAGACCTTCCTGCAGGTCCGCCTCCCCGGTGGTCAGATTTACCAATCGTTGCCCGACGGGTTGCGGCAATTCATGCTCACCTACTTCTGACCGGAGCTGCGCGATGGAAAACTTGCTGGCCGGGGCCGCGATGTTGGCCCGATGGGATGTGATGGTGGCGCTGCTCGTGGGGTCGATTGGCGGCGTCATCATCGGCGCGATCCCCGGTGTCGGGCCCGCCGTGGCCATCGCGATCCTGCTGCCCGCGACTTTCGCCTTCGATCCGATCGTGGGCCTGACCGTGCTTTTGGGGATCTATGGGTCAAGCATGTACGGCGGCGCGATCCCGGCGGTTCTGATCAACACGCCCGGCACGGCGGTCAACGCGCTGACGTCCTATGACGGCTACCCGATGACCCGCAACGGCGAGGCGCACCGCGCCGTATCGCTGGCCTACAGCGCGTCGTTCTGGGGTGGGATATTCGGCATCGTGTGCCTGATCTTCCTGTCGCCGGTGCTGGCGTGGATCGCTCCGATGTTCGGCAGCCGCGAGATCTTTCTGGCGGCCTTCCTCGGCATCCTTCTCGTGATCCTCGCCCACCGCGGGCAGATCTTCGCCGCGGGCATGCTGGCGATGTTCGGCATCTTCCTGCAAACCGTGGGCCTCGACGCGGTCACCTATACCTCGCGCTACACGTTCGAGCTTTCGTTCCTCAGCTCTGGTGTGAACCTTATCGTTGTCGTGCTCGGTCTTTTCGCCCTGTCGCAGGCGTTCTTCCTGCTGACCGCGCCCGACGAAAGCCCCGACGCCAAGCCCGTCACCGGGCGTCTCACCTCCGGGTTCCGCGAACTTCTGCGCCACAAACGCGTCGCCACGGTCGCTTCCGGCTTTGGCGTGATCCTCGGGATGATCCCCGGCACCGGCGAATTTACCGCGCAATTCATGTCCTACACTTACGCGCAGAAGACCTCGAAAACCCCCGACGCATTCGGCAAGGGCTCGCCCGAGGGTCTGATCGCGTCGGAGGCCGCCAACAACGCCGTGCCCGCCGCCGCGATGATTCCGCTTCTGGCGCTTGGCATCCCCGGCGAGGCGCTGACCGCGATGATGCTTTCGGTATTCTACGTGCACAACGTGATCCCCGGCCCGGCGCTGTTCCAGAACCAGATCGATCTCGTCTATGCGCTCTATCTTGCGTTGATCATCCTCAACGTGTTGGTCCTGGTCTTCCTGTTGTTCTCCACGAACCTTCTGACCCGGATCATCCGCGTGCCGACGCGGTTTCTGGGCGTGATGATCCTGCTTCTGTCATTCGTGGGGGTCTATTCCCTGCGCAATTCGCTGACTGATTGCATGATCGCCGCGGGCTTCGGTGTGTTCGGCCTGATCCTCAAGCGCCTCAACCTGCCTATCGTGCCGATCATCCTCGGCATGGTTCTGGGCGGGATCATGGAGGTCAAACTGCGCTCGGCCCTGCCGCGCCTCAATACGCCGCTCGACATGATCGAACGCCCCGTCGCCATGGTGATCTTCGCGATGATCGTGATCGTCGTGGCGCTGCATATCCGGACCCTGGTCAAGGAAGTCCGCACCCCCCGACCGGACGAAGACCATAGCCTTCACGATAGCCAACAGCGGTAGGACCGACATGGATCAAGCACAGATTGACACCCTCCGCACGCAGGCCGTGGCCCCGCGAAAGCACCTGATCGAGGGGCAGTGGATCGCGGCCAGCGATGGCGCGACCATGGACATCACATCGCCGATCGACGGCAGCGTGTTGACGCAGGTCGCGCGCGGAACGGCGGCGGATATGGACGGCGCAATCGCGTCGGCCCGCGCCGCGTTCGAGGATGGGCGCTGGTCCGGGCAATCTCCCGCCGCGCGCAAGGCTGTGCTGCACAAATGGGCCGACCTGATCGAGGCGCATGCGCTGGACCTTGCGGTTCTGGGCGTGCGCGACAACGGCACGGAAATCGGCATGGCCCTCAAGGCCGAACCCGGCTCGGCCGCCGCAACGATCCGCTATTACGCTGAAGCGCTCGACAAGATCTATGGTGAGATCGCACCGACATCGGGCGATATCCTGGGCTTGATCCACAAAGAACCCGTCGGCGTCGTGGGGGCGATTATCCCGTGGAATTTCCCGATGATGATCGGCGCGTGGAAGTTGGGTCCGGCGCTGGCGATGGGCAATTCCGTCGTGCTGAAACCAGCCGAGACGGCGTCACTTTCGTTGATCCGTATGGCCGAACTGGCGTTGGAGGCGGGCTTGCCACCCGGTGTTTTGAATGTGGTCACCGGCGAGGGGGCCGTGGTGGGCGAGGCGTTGGGCCTGTCCATGGAAGTCGATGCGCTGGTCTTCACCGGCTCTGGCGGCACCGGCCGGCGTCTGATGGAGTATGCCGCGCGCTCCAACATGAAACGCGTGTATCTGGAGTTGGGCGGCAAATCCCCCAACATCATCTTCGCCGATGCCCCCAATCTGGACGAGGCCGCCAAGGTCGCGGCGGCGGGCATCTTCCGCAACGCGGGCCAGGTCTGCGTCGCCGGTTCGCGCCTGTTGGTGGAGGAGTCGATCCACGACGATTTCGTGGCCGCCGTCGTCAAAGCGGCCGAGGCGATGCGTGTGGGCGACCCGCTCAGGACCGACACGCAGATCGGCGCGGTCAATTCCGAGGCGCAGCTGGCGCAGAACCTGACGTTTGTGGATGCAGCGCGCGCCGAGGGCGGCGAGGTTGTGACAGGCGGCACCCGGATTTTGGAAGACACGGGCGGCACTTACATGGCGCCAACTGTCGTGACCGGAGTAACCGCAGAGGCGACGTTGTCGCAAAAAGAGGTCTTCGGCCCGGTCCTTGGCGTGACACCCTTTGCCAGCGAAGATGACGCAATCCGGCTGGCCAACGGCACCGTTTACGGCCTGGCGGGCGCGGTCTGGACCTCTGACCTTGGCCGCGCGCATCGCATGGTCCGTGCGGTGCGCACGGGCGTCATGCATGTGAACACCTACGGCGGTGCGGATGGCACGGTGCCCCTTGGCGGCGTCGGTCAATCGGGCAACGGGTCGGACAAATCGCTCCATGCGATCGACAAGTACATCAACCTCAAGACCGCCTGGATCAAACTATGAACGACAAGACGATATTGGTCATCGGCACCTACGACACCAAGGATGACGAGCTTGGCTTTCTGGCCGATGTGATCCGCGATCAGGGCGGGCGCGTGGTGACGATGGATGTCAGCGTGTTGGGCGACCCTTCCGGGCCGACGGATTATTCAAAACACGACGTCGCACAAGAGGGCGGCAGTTCCATTGAGGCCGCCATTGAAAGCGGCGATGAAAACCACGCGATGCAGATCATGGCGCGTGGCGCGAGCCTTCTGGCCGCGCGGCTCCATGCCGAAGGGGCGTTTGACGGGATGATCGTCCTGGGCGGCACGATGGGCACCGATCTGGCGCTCGACGTGGCAAGCGCCTTGCCGCTTGGCGTGCCGAAATACATCGTCTCTACGGTGTCATTCTCACCGCTCATCCCGGCGGAACGGCTGGCCGCAGATACGCAAATGATCCTCTGGGCCGGTGGCCTTTATGGCCTGAACGCCGTCTGCAAAGCGTCCTTGTCTCAGGCGGCGGGCGCCGTTCTGGGCGCGGCGCGCGCGGTGCAAAAGCCCGACCCGGACAAACCGTTGATCGGCATGATGTCCCTTGGCACCTCGGCGCTGAAATACGTGATCCCGTTGAAACCGGCGCTTGAGGCGCGCGGCTTTGAGGTTGCGGTGTTTCACGCCACCGGCATGGGCGGTCGCGCGTT
>CAZPJO010000275.1:0-4170 GCA_964586895.1 uncultured Roseicyclus sp. | reverse complement strand
CATCCGGGTCTGCAACGGCAGAAGGTCACGGAAGATGCCCGACAGGGTCATCACCACGTCGATGCGCGGGCGGCCAAGGTCCGAAAGCGGGATCAGGTCGGCCCCGCAGAGGCGGCCGAATTCGTCGAAACGCGGGGTGGCGCCAAGCAGGGCGAGGGCTTGGGCGATCGGGCCGCCGTCGGATTTGATATTGTCGGACCCCCACAACACGAGCGCCACGGAGCGGGGCATTTCGTGGGCGGCTTCAAGCAGTTTTTGCGCCTGTTTTGCGCCGTCTTGCAAGGCGAAGGCGGTGGGCATGCGGAACGGATCAAAGGCGTGAATGTTGCGGCCCGTGGGCAGAACCTCGGGCGAGCGGATCAGATCGCCGCCAGGGACGGGTTCGATGTAACGCGCCTCTAACGCGCGCATCAGGCCCTGCATTTCGGATTGCTGGCGCAACAATTGGGCGATGCGGTCGCGGGTCTCTTCGGTGGTGTCGGCCATGACGCGGAGGTGTTCGGCCAGCTCGGCCTCGCCCATCGGTTTGCCAAGGATGTGCAGGCCGTCGGTGATCAGGGCGTCTTCGGTTTCCAGAAGCGTGAGCCAGAGCGTGTCGGGTTCACCGGTCAGGTCAACGGCATCAGCTTGCGTCGCGATCAGGGCCGCGAGATCGGCCCGTTCCGGCGCATCGGGGCGCAGGGCGCGCCAACGGGTGAGACTGTCCTTGAGGTCCTGCAGACCCTTGTAGAGGCCGGACGCGGCAAGCGGCGGGGTCAGGTGCGTGATGGTGACGGCGTTCGAGCGGCGCTTGGCCAGCGTTGCCTCGGACGGGTTGTTGGACGCGTAGAGATAGACGTTGGGCACTTCGCCGATCAGGCGGTCGGGCCAGTCGCGCGCGCCGAGGCCGGCCTGTTTTCCGGGCATGAATTCCAGCGCGCCGTGCATGCCGAAATGCAGAAGCACGTCGGCCTGGAAGGTGTTGCGAAGCCAGAGATAGAATTGCGCAAAGGCGTGGGTGGGGGCGAAGCCTTTCTCGAACAGAAGGGGCATCGGGTCGCCTTCATAGCCGAAGGTTGGCTGCACCCCGACAAAGACGTTGCCGAATTGTGCGCCAAGGACGAAGACGCCGCGCCCGTCGGATTGCACCTTGCCGGGCGCGGGGCCCCACACGGATTCGATCGCGGCAAGCGGCGGGGTATTGGCGCCGATTGTGTCCGCATCGACATGGGCCGCGACATTGGCCTCTTGCCCGTATTGCTTGGCATTGCCTTGCAGCACCGCATCGCGGAGCGCATCGACGGAGGTGGGGACCTCGACGGCATAGCCACGCGCTTTCAGGCTCTGCAATGCGTTATAGAGACTTTCAAAGACGCTGAGATAGGCGGCGGTTCCAACGGCACCTGCGTTCGGGGGAAAGCCGAAGAGGACAACGCCGACCTTCTTTTCCACGTTCTGCTTGCGCCGCAAGAGGGCAAGGCGGCGGGTCTTTTCGACAAGCGAGATGATCCGCTCGGGGCACGGTGCCATGGCCTTGGTGTCGGACACGCCCTTGCACATCATATGACAGCCCTGGCAACCGTCAGTTCCGTGACGACCGCCGAAAACAGTTGGGTTGGTGGCGCCGTCGATCTCGGGCAGGGCGACGAGCATCGTGGTCTCGACCGGGCCGAGCCCACCGTCGCAAGAGGCCCATTGGCCAAGCGTCTGAAACTCGATCGGGTGGGCGGCGATGTAGGGCACGTCGAGGGATTTGAGCGTCTCGACCGCGGCGGCGCTGTCGTTGTAGGCCGGGCCGCCGATAAGGCTGAACCCGGTGAGCGACACAAGCGCGTCGATCTTTCCGTCGGCAAAATAGGTGTTGATGGCCGGACGACCGTCGAGCCCACCGGCAAAGGCCGGACGCACCGCGATACCGGCGGCCTGCATCTGTCGGATGACCGCGTCATAATGTGCGGTATCGGATGCCAGAATATAGCTGCGCATCATCAGAAGGCCGACGGTCGCCACCGGATTTTCCGGCTGCGGCAGGGTGGCGGGATCGGTTGTGATGTGATGATCGGGCAGATCGGGATGGTAAAGGCCGACCTCGGGATAATCGATGGGCGCAGCCGCCTGAGCGCCCTGGAAGGCGGCGTCGCTGGCGTAGCGGCCGACAAGGAAGCGGATCATCTGTTCGACGTTGTCGTCGGACCCACCCAGCCAATATTGCATGGTCAGGAACCAGGCGCGCAGATCCTGCGCCTTGCCGGGGATGAACTTGAGGATCTTGGGCAGGCGGCGCAGCAGCTTCATCTGCTTTTCGCCGGAATTCGCCGAAGGCTCCTTGGAGCCGCGCAGCTTTTTCAGCAGCTTCATCGGCCCGGAGGCGGGCTTTTGCATATCCAGCTCGCCCATGCGGGTCTGTTGGACGACCTCCTTGGCCGACACGATGCCGATCATCGCATCGCAGTGATCCCGGCGTGCCTTGAGGTCGGGCAGGATCGCGTTGATATGCTCTTCGATGAACAGAAGGTTGGTGACGATGATATCGCCGTGTTTCACGGCAAGCCGCGCCTCTTCCAGCGCTTCTGGGGTTTCGGCCCATTCGGCAGCAGCGTGGACAGAAACGTTCAGCCCCGGGAATTCAGCCGACAGCCGGTCGGACACGCGCGCGGCGGGACCGGCCACGTGGTTGTCCAACGTGACGATAACGACCCGGTAGCCGGGGATATGTGTGTCATCACCGCGCAAAGTGGGCCTTGGCTTCATAAAGGGTGTCGAGGGAGATTTCGCTGAGGCCGCGTTCGGCCGCGAAGCTTTCGGTGTTGCGACGGGCCTTGCCGCGCACGAAGAACGGAATTTTCTTGAGCTCTTTTTCGGCCTCCGCGAGCCAAACCATCACGTCAGAGCCTGTCTCCGCAGGTTCCGCCACCCGGTCGGGTGTCCCCGCTTCGGTTTTGGAGGCAGCCTCCACCGGCTTGGGCGCATGGCCACCATGGTGGGATGGCCCGGCCTCATCGTGGAATTCGAAATCTTCGCGGAACATGGCCAGCAGGTGTTCTTCGAGCCCCATCACGAGCGGATGGATCCAGGTGTCGAAAATGACGTTCGCGCCTTCCCATCCCATCTGCGGGGAGTAGCGCGCCGGGAAATCCTGCACGTGGACGGGGGTGGAGATGACGGCACAGGGGATACCGAGGCGTTTGCCGATATGGCGTTCCATCTGGGTGCCGAGGATCATTTCAGGCGCCGCATCGGCGATCGCCTGTTCAACTTCGAGATAATCGTCAGTGATCAGGGCGGGGAGCCCGAATTCCTTGGCCAGCGCGCGGATGGGCCGGGCGAATTCGCGGTTGTAGCAGCCCAGGCCAACGACCTCGAAGCCCATCTCATCGCGGGCGATGCGTGCGGCGGTCTGCACATGGGTGGCGTCGCCAAACAGGAACACCCGCTTACCGGTCAAATAGGTGCTGTCGACGGATTTGGACCACCAGGGCTGACGCAGGCGGGAGAGGTCTTTGCGCGGCTCTACACCGCAGATTTGGGCCACTTCCGCGACGAAATCATGGGTGGCCCCAACGCCGATGGGAACCGTCTTGGTGAACGGCTGGCCGCAGGTGCGTTCAAGATGGCGCGCGGCAGTTTCACCGTGTTCCGGGTACATCAGGATGTTCGCGTGGGCCGCCCCGAGGCGGGTGATGTCTTCGGGCGTGGCATCGAACGGGGCCACGACATTCACGCCGATGCCCATTTCATAGAGCAGGCCTTTGACCTCTTCGATGTCATCGCGGTGGCGGAAACCCAGGGCCAGGGGCCCGAGCAGGTTCACGGTCACATCGGGCGTGCGGTCCATCGGGCGCGCCAGGTGACGGACGATTTGGTAGAACGTCTCGTCGGAGCCGAAGTTTTCCTTGCGCTGGTACGAGGGCAGTTCGAGCGGGATGACGGGGACGGGAATGTCCATCGTTTCGGCAAGGCCGCCGGGGTCATCCTGGATCAGTTCGGCGGTACACGAGGCGCCAACGATCAGGGCCTGCGGTTTGAACCGATCATAGGCGTCCTGGCAGGTGGCTTTGAAGATACCGGCGGTATCCTCGCCCAGGTCGCGGCCTTCGAATGTGGTGTAGGAAACCGGCGGGCGATGGTCGCGCCGCTCGATCATGGTGAACAGCAGGTCGGCATAGGTGTCGCCCTGCGGCGCGTGCAGCA
>CAZPJO010000274.1:0-4180 GCA_964586895.1 uncultured Roseicyclus sp. | reverse complement strand
ATTTCATCATTCGGGAAGTCATCCAGAACCACAAGAAAATCAAAGAATAACAGAAATGTAGAGCGGGTTTCTAAACCCGTTCTCACCCAGCCATCCTAAGGAGAAACACTCATGGCAATGAAAATCAGACTGGCCCGCGGCGGCTCCAAGAAACGCCCCTTCTACCGCATCGTGGCCGCCGACAGCCGCATGCCCCGCGACGGCCGTTTCATCGAGAAACTCGGCACCTATAACCCGCTCCTGCCCAAGGACAGCGAAGAGCGCGTGAAGATGGATATGGAGCGTGTGCAGCACTGGCTCGACAAAGGCGCACAGCCCACCGACCGCGTGAGCCGCTTCCTGGAGGCCGCCGGTGTGCTTGAGAAGAAAGAGCGCGCCAACATGCAAAAAGCCCAACCCGGCAAGAAAGCCGTCGAGCGCGCCGAGGAAAAGGCCTCCAAAGCCGCCGCCGCCGCCGAAGCCCCCGCTGAGGAACCCGCCGCGGAAGAGACCCCCGCAGACGCCCCGGCCGAAGAGGCCGCAGCCGAAGAAACCACTGAATAATCAGCGCTTTGGGCGCCCGCCAGCAACGTGGGCGCCCATCCTCTTTCAGCACGCGAGATCACCTTGGCCAACCCCGACCACATCTGTGTCGGCGCCATCATGGGCGCCTTTGGTGTCCGCGGCGAAGTCCGTGTGAAAAGCTTCTGCGCTGAGCCCTCCGACATCGCCTCCTACGGCCCGGTGTCGACCGAAGACGGCGCCACCACGTACAAAATCACCCTGACCCGCCCCGTGAAAACCGGCTATGCGGTCAAACTTTCCGGCGTGCAAACCAAGGAACAGGCCGACGCGCTCAAAGGCACACGCCTCTATGCGCCGCGCTCCGCCCTTCCGAACCTGCCCGACGATGAATTCTACCACGCCGACCTGATCGGCCTGACCGTCCTGGACACCGGCGGCGAGGTCATCGGCAAGATCTCCGCCGTGCTCAACCACGGTGCCGGCGACCTGCTCGAAATCCGCGGCAAAAGCTTGGGCAAAGGCGCCCTGATCCCCTTCACCACCGAGGCCGTGCCGACAATCGACCTGACCGCGTCACGCGCAATCATCGACCCGCCCGACGGCTTGCTCGACGATCCCAAAACGCCCCCGCGCGACTGACCGCGCGCGCTCTTTCATCTTGCTGAAAAAACCTCGGGGGTAAGCGGCCTTTCCCATGGAAAGGGCGCGCAAGGGGGCAGCGCCCCCTCGACACAAGATCACGCGCGGATGCGCCAGCCGGTCTTGAATATCCAGCCGATCGTCAGGATGCACGCTCCGGTAAAGCCCAGGATCGCCACCAAGGACCAGCCCAGCGCCACATCCGCCACCCCGAAGAAGCTCCACCGAAACCCCGAGATAAGGTAGACAACCGGGTTGAACAGGCTGACCGTCTGCCACGCCTCGGGCAGCATCGTGATCGAATAGAACGCCCCCCCAAGGAACACCAACGGGGTCACCGCCAGAAGCGGGATCAATTGTAATTGCTCGAAATTCTGCGCCCATATCCCGATGATGAAGCCAAAAAGGCTGAAGCTCAGGCAGGTCAGGACAAGGAATGTCAGCATCCAGCCGGGATGCAGGATCTGCAGATCGACAAAGAAAAACGCCGTCACAAGGATGATGATCCCGATCATGAAGCTTTTCGTCGCCGCCGCCAGGACATAGCCCGCCGTTATCTCCAGAAAGCTCGCCGGAGCAGACAGCAATTCGTAGATCGTGCCGATGAACTTCGGGAAATATATCCCGAACGAGGCGTTTGAAATCGACTGCGTCAGCACCGTCAGCATGATCAAGCCCGGCACGATGAACGCGCCATAGCTGACCCCTTCGACCTGGTCGATCCGGCTTCCGATGGCCGTTCCGAACACGATGAAATACAGCGACGTCGACAGGACCGGTGAGATGATGGATTGCGCAATCGTGCGAAACGTGCGCGCCATTTCGAACCGATAAATCGCGCGGATGGCCTGCAGGTTCATTGATCCGCTCCGTCTTGCACCAGGCCCACGAAGATCTCTTCAAGGCTTGACTGCTTGGTTTCCACATCCGCCACCTGAACGCCCGCCTCTTGCAGCGCGCCCAACAGCCGGACAATTCCCGTCCGCTCCGCCCGCGTGTCGTAGTGATAGATCAACCGCGCCCCCCCCTCGCACAGGTGCAGGTCCCGGTCCGCCAACGCCGCGGGGATCTCGGCCAACGGCGCCGCAAGGTCGATGCGCAATTCCTTCTGGCCCATCCGCGCCATCAGGTCGCCCTTTTCCTCGACCAAAAGGATCTGCCCCTTGTTGATCACCCCAACCCGGTCGGCCATGGCTTCGGCCTCCTCGATGTAATGGGTCGTCAGGATGATCGTCACACCGCTTTGTTGCAAGCGGCGCACCACATCCCACATGTCACGGCGCAGCTCGACATCCACACCCGCACTTGGTTCATCAAGGAACAGAACCCTCGGCTCGTGGCTCAACGCCTTCGCGATCAGGACCCGACGTTTCATACCGCCCGACAACTCGCGGATCGCGCTGTCTTTTTTGTCCCACAACGACAGGTCCCGCAGAATTGCCTCGATCTTTGCATCGTCGGGGGCCTTGCCGAACAACCCGCGCGAAAAGCGCACCGTGTTGATCACCTTCTCGAACGGTTCGAGGTTGATCTCCTGCGGCACCAACCCGATCAGTTTACGCGCCTCGCGGAACTCTCTCTGCGTATCATGACCGCCCACCGAAACCGCGCCCGAGGTCGGCTGAACGATCCCGCAGATCGCCGAAATCAGCGTCGTCTTGCCCGCGCCGTTGGGTCCCAGAAGGGCAAGGATCTCGCCCTCCATGATCTCCAGCGACACGGCATCCAGCGCCGTGAAGCCGCCGTCATAGGTTTTGGTCAATTGATCGACCTTAAGGATCGGGGCGTTCATCATGTCTCTCCTTGGTCGGGGTGACGTATTGCGTTGTTCCCCCGGCGACAAGGCGCGGACCCGCATGGCCCCTCTGCATCCGTGAACAGAAACGATCAGACTGTGCCATGGGTCATAGCGACGTTGATACCGTGGCCCGGCCCGCGTAGACCCGGCCCATGAGCGATACACCCGCAAAATCCCATGGCCGCCTGAGCCAATCCGTCAACCTGCAACCACGCGAATTGATGACGGATCGTCCACGCCTGAAAGGCGCGTGGACGGCCAAGGTTCTGACCCTCTTCCCGGAGACATTCCCCGGCGTTCTTGGCGCCTCGCTGACCGGCAAGGCGCTCAAGGACGGGCTTTGGGCATTGGAGCCCATCGCATTGCGCACCTTCGGCACCGGCAAGCACCGGCAGGTCGATGACACGCCCGCAGGCGGCGGCGCGGGGCTGGTGATGAAGCCTGACGTCATGGGCCGCGCCCTCGACATGGCCAGTTCCGGCACACCGTCTGATCCCGCGAAATGGCCGCGCGTCTACCTGAGCCCTCGCGGTAAACCCTTCGACCAACGCGACGCTGAACGCTTTGCCGGAGCGGAAGGCATCACGCTGGTTTGCGGCCGCTTCGAAGGCCTCGACCAACGGGTGATCGACCACTACGACCTCGAAGAAATCTCCATCGGCGATTATGTCCTGACCGGCGGCGAACTGGCCGCGCAGGTTCTGCTCGATGCGACCGTGCGACTGATCCCCGGCGTGTTGGGCAACGCGGACTCCACGCAGGAGGAAAGCTTCCAGAACGACCTGCTGGAACATCCACAGTACACCAAACCAGCCTCCTGGCGTGGCCACGACATCCCGCCCGTGCTTCTGTCGGGCGACCACGGCGCGGTGGCCAGATGGCGGCGCGAACAGGCCGAGGCGCTGACGCAAACCAGACGACCGGATTTGTGGGACAAATATCAACGCACCAAGGGTTGATCGCCGCCGTGCGCACCCTTATACGCCGTCTATCCGGGGCCGGAATCGGCCATCCGGATCGTATTGCCTTGCCATGGCCAAACTTTCGGGGCCTGACCCGGCGGGCAACACAGAAAAAGCAAACGCAACGCGCGTATCTCTGGCGGGCGCCCCCTTATTGGGAACATGGCGGACCCGGTCGAAGACCAGAGCTCTGGGGCGACACGAAACCTCCGCGGACAAACCGTGGGCATCAAAAGGAGCGCATCAGATGGACCTGATCGCACAGATCGAGGCGGAA
>CAZPJO010000273.1:0-4192 GCA_964586895.1 uncultured Roseicyclus sp. | reverse complement strand
CCCGTGGACCGAAAGCCCCAAGGCCAAGCGTGTCGAGGCGCGTTTCCCCGATCCGGCGGCGAACCCCTACCTGTGCTTCGCGGCCCTGTTGATGGCGGGCCTCGACGGTATCCAGAACAAGATCCACCCCGGCGATCCGTCGGACAAGGATCTGTACGATCTGCCGCCCGAAGAGCTGGCCGGCATCCCGCCCGTTTGCGCTAGCTTGCGCGAAGCGCTTGACGAGCTGGAAGCCGATCACGACTTCCTGACAGCCGGCGACGTCTTCACCAAAGACCAGCTGGAAGGCTACATGGAGCTGAAGTGGGAAGAGGTTTACGCCTACGAGCACACGCCGCACCCGATGGAATACAAGATGTACTATTCCTGCTGATCAGCGGTACGAGACAGATGAAAAGGGCGCCCGTTGCGGCGCCCTTTTTTGCTTTCCAGACGGGCTCTGCTCACACTTGAGCAGAGGGGTTTACCCCTTGATAAAAAACGTCTTTCGAATTCTTGTTTACCAAAAATTAACCCGCAAAAGCGCTCAACAACCCTCGTTGAACACACCGGCAAGCTGATAGCCCGGCGCGCAGATGATGCCGCCCCATTGGTAGGCCTGCTGCCCGTTCTGGAGCACCACGACCCACCACGAATAGCCGTTGAAAAAGATCCCGCTGT
This sequence comes from uncultured Roseicyclus sp., assembly GCA_964586895.1. Taxonomy (GTDB): domain Bacteria; phylum Pseudomonadota; class Alphaproteobacteria; order Rhodobacterales; family Rhodobacteraceae; genus Gymnodinialimonas. The sequence goes on along the minus strand of CAZPJO010000273.1, from coordinate 3,532 downwards.
CGGTCAGCAGGGTCAGGGGCTGACCCTCGAAGGTGGATCCGACATCGCGGAAATTGATGCCCGGCCCGTCACGCAGATTGCCACCGAAGGAAAAGCCCGAAAACGGCCCGACCTGCGGATCATAGCCGCCGCCGCCACCGCCACCGACCTGATTGTTGCCGCCCGGGACCGCCACGCCGGTCACCCAACACGACACCGAGGCCGATCCATTGGTCAGGTAGGCGTCATCCCCCTGCCCGACGAAATCAAGACCGCGTCCGGTATAGCGAAAGCCGCTTCCCGACACCGCAGGCTCCATCCGGACCTCGTTGGTGACCCGTCCGGAGGCGGCCTCCACATAATAGATGACCACGATATCTTCTTCATCGAACAACGTCGCGGTGATCTGCTCACCCGGTTCGTTGGTCGTGCACTCGTAAAAGACGGCGGCCTCTGCTGCGAATGGCAGAGCGGTCAGAGCCGCCGCAGCGACCAATAAGGATTTGAAATTCATAGGTTACCCCCAAGTGTTGATGGGGAGAGATTTACGTGCAACCGCGCGTCTGGCAAATAAAAAGAGCGCCCCGAAGGACGCTCTTAAGGATTTCCGTAGGTCTGCGCGAGTGAGTGCGGGCCTATTTGGCCGTGCGCTTGGTGACGAAAGTTGCGCCATCCTGCTTGCTCGCGATGCGGGCCTGATCGGCCTTGAAAGCGGCCAGCGCACGATCATGGCTGCTGCCCATTGCGATCCGATTGACGTGGATATCCGCGCGCGGTGCATCCACCGCCGAGAAAAAGCGCAAAACGCTGTTAACGATCCGCTCCATAATACTGCCTCATGATCTGTTTTTATTGATCTTGAGGAAGAAGTGGCGACGAATTGTGGCGAAATCTGGGCGCAGGTGCCCAGATTTTGGCGCAGGCGCGCGACCTGTGGCGCTCGTGCAACCGCGGGGGCCGACGACGGCTTATTCGCAGCTTGCCAGAATGCCCGCCACGCCGCCGGAGGGCGCGCAAATCACCCCACCCCATTGGAAGGCGACCTCGCCGTTGGGAAGCCCCACCTCCCACCAATTGTAGCCGTTGAACGGAATGCCACTGTCGCTGAGCAGGGTAATTTCGGTGCCGGCCACCGCATCGCCGATATCCGGAAAGGCCGTGCCGGGCCCCGACCGCAGGTTGCCCCCCAGCGAGATCGCGGGGATGCCCGTGCGGTTTGTGATCTGGGGCGCGGGGGCGGGTGTGGCCTCGGCCTCCGCGCCGGTCTCTGGCGCGTCGTCTGACGCGGTGGGCGTACACAGGTCCGGGTCGGCCACGACCCCCGCGACGCCGCCTTCGGGCACGCAGATGACACCGCCCCATTGGAAGGCAATCTCGCCGCTGGGAAGCCCGATCTGCCACCAATTGTAGCCGTTGAAGGCCACGCCCGTGTCGGATTGCAGGATGATCGCGGTGCCCGCATCGAGCCCGCCGACATCTTCGAATTCGGTGCCGGGTCCGGCGCGCAAATTGCCCCCGAGAGAGATCGCGGGCACGGCGCCGTCCGGCGTTTCGGGGGTCGCTTCCGCGACGGGGGTGACGGCGGGGTCGGTGGCAGTTTCGGCGACGGGGTCGGCGGTCAATTGCTCCGCAGGCGCCTGCGCAGGTTCATCCACAGGGGCTTCAACCGGCGCTTGGGTCACGTCACTCTCTTCAATGGGTTCAGCGGGTTGTTCGGAGGCTGCGGCCTCTGCCTGCGCACCTTGCAGGGTGCAGGTCACGGTGACATCGCCCGCGGTCAATTCGGCCACCTCTTCGCCGCCACGCAGCACCAGATCACCGCCCGCATAGGCGATCCCGTCGCTTCCACGCTCTTCACGCAGGGTCACGGGATCCGCACCACCGGTGGGGTTGTCGGCCCGCGCGATAAATTCCGCCACGGCGGCGTCGGTGCCATCGATCAACGTGATCCGCACATCGGCGCCGCGAAAATCGGGGCATGAATACGACTGCGCCTGAGCGGTGCCGGTTGCGAGGCACGCAACACCTGCGCTGAGGAGAAAACGGGTAAGATACATGGGTCGTGGTGTCCTGTGAAATGCAGCACCCACACCCTGCCGCGCTTTCGCGGCGGACCCAAGAGAGGAATTAACCTTCGCGCCTAGAACCGTCTGATCCGGCGGGCCATGCGCAAGGCCCCCTTGGTCGTGCGCGCCGCCGCTTGTCCGGCGGCCTGCCCTTGCGACGTATTACCCCCGCCGCGCCGGGTGGCGGCGTTGATACCGGCATCCACACCCCGGTTCACCGCGCGGCCAATCACGCGTCCAACCACACGGCGAATGATCATGTTCAATATGCGATCCATCTGCTGCCCTTTGTCCGGTTCGATTGTTTCCACCCGATGCAATATCGTATCATTTGGGCACAATTTTGGCAAAACGGATGGGTAATCCGTATCGGCTCAGGGCGTGTCGTCTTCGTCGATGAGGCCATCGTCCAGCGCCGCCTCGGCGTCGTCGTCGAACATGTCGTCGGTATCGAGGTCGCGTGAGGGATCCGCGCCCTCTTCGCCCTCGCCCTCGGCATCGGGGGGGCGGCTTTCCAGAAGGCCCGCGTCGCGCAATTCCTTGAGGCCGGGCAGATCGCGCGCATTCTCAAGCCCGAAGTGGTCAAGGAAGTCCGGCGTCACGACATAGGTCACGGGGCGGCCTGGCGTCATGCGACGGCGGCCGAACTTGATCCACCCCAGCTCGATCAATTGATCGACGGTGCCGCGGCTTACCGATACGCCGCGGATCTCTTCGATCTCGGCGCGGGTGACGGGTTGGTGATAGGCGACGATGGCCAGTGTTTCGACGGCGGCGCGGCTGAGCTTGCGTTGTTCGACCTGCTCGCGCGCCATCAGGAAGCCCAGATCGGCGGCGGTGCGAAAGGCGTAGGCATCGCCGACCTTGGTGACCTGCACGCCGCGCCCCTCGTAGCGTTTGCGCAGCAGGACCATCGCCTCGGCCGGGTCCGACCCGTGGGGCATGCGCGCCTCCATCTCGGGCAAGCTCACCGGCTCGGCGGAGGCGAACAGCAACGCCTCGATCATGCGTTCCTGCTCGGCCAGGGGCGGGGCGCGAAACAGGCTGTCTTCGGTCTTGTCGGGTGCGTCGTCTGTCATGGGTCTTTCCGGCGCAATTGGATCGGCTCGAACGTGTCCGATTGGCGGATCTCAACCTTTCCGGCCTTCGTCAACTCCAAAGCGGCGGCGAAATTGGCTGCCGTGGCGGATCGGCGGGATTTCGGATCCCCTTTCCAGCCATCGGGCAGATACGACATCAGGTCGGCCCATTCGCCCATGTAGCCCACCATGCCGCGCAGCCGGTCAAGCGCCTCTTCCATGGTCAGGACCTTTTCGCGGTCCATCACGAAGGGGCGGAATTCGTCCTTAGTGCGGATGCGGGCATAGGCCTGCATCAGGTCGAGAAGCCCTGCGGTGTAGGTGATCTTGCGGCTGGTCGTCATCGCCTGCGGGGCGCCGCGCACGAAACGGTCGCGGCCAAGGCGGTCGCGCGCCATCAGTTTGGCG
>CAZPJO010000272.1:0-4218 GCA_964586895.1 uncultured Roseicyclus sp. | reverse complement strand
CTGCTGGCCAGCCTCGGCTGCGCGCCGCGTGATCTGATGCGCACGGGCGAAAAGATGTACCGCGATCTGGGGCTGGCCGATGTCGATGACCCCGCCCTGATCGTCGCCATGGCGACCCACCCGATCCTGATCGAACGCCCCGTCCTGCTGGCAGGCACGCGCGCGGTCATCGGCCGCCCGCCCGAGCGCGTGCTGGAACTTGTGACAGGGTGACATTTCCGCAGCGGCGGGCAGGCGTTAAGAAAGGGTAAACAAAATCGCGTTTTCGTCACGTTTTCAGGACCTTGACCCATATGTGCACGCGTGCACACGCGGCCCAAAAACACCAATCTGCTTTAAACCTGGCCCCTGAGGGCTCTTACCCCGCCCCGCGCTCAAGCCCGGGATATTTCGCCCCCAGCGTCACCCCCCGCGCCGCAAATGAGATCAGCAAAGCCATCCACACCCCGTGGTTCCCATAGGCCGGGATCAGCGTGAGCACCGCGACCACATAAACGCCTGCGCTGATGATCATCATGTTGCGCATGTCCCGCCCCCGCGCCGCCCCGATGAAGATCCCGTCCAGCATCCACGCCGCACATCCCACCAGCGGCGCCGCGATCATCCAGGGCAGGAACACCCGCGCCGCCGCCTGCACCTCCGCATCCTTCGCAAGGATGTCGATGAACACAGGCCCCAGCGCCCAGAACAGCACCGCAAAGGCCAATGAAATGCCCAGGCCCCAGATCGACGTCAGCACGGCCGAGCGGCGCACCCGCCCCGGATCGCCCCGCCCATAGGCCCGCGCGATCAACGTCTCGGCGGCAAAGGCAAACCCATCCATCGCATGGGCCGTCAGGTACATGAACTGGATCAACACCTCGTTCGCGGCCAGCGTCACGTCGCCGAACCGCGCGCCCAGAAAGGTGAAGGATGTGAAAATCGCCATCAAAAGCGCCGACCGGATCAGGATATCGACGTTCAAAAGCGCCATCTTCACCATCCGCGCCCGCTCGAACACGCGGCCCCAATCGCGCCAATCGGGCCGCGCAAACGCGTCGCGGCAGACCCACAACGCCAACCCCGCGCCCACCACCTCCGCAATCGCCGTGGACAACGCCACCCCCGCCCCGCCCCAGCCGAAGCCCAGCACGAACAGGAAATTCAACGAAATGTTCAGCCCGTTCATCAAAAGCTGGATCCAGAACACCGCCCCCGTCCGCTCCTGCGCGATCAACCACCCGGTCAGCGCATAGACCGAAATCGCGAACGGTGCCGACCAGATGCGGATGAACAGATACTCGCGCGCCAGCGCCTCGACCTCCGCGCTGGTGGGCTCCCACGAAAACGCGGCCCATACGATCACCGGGTAAAGCGCGATCAACAAAATCCCCCCCGCCCCCGCAATCATCAACGCCCGCGTCAGGATGGCCGAGACCTCGGCCACGTCGCCCGCACCCTCCGCCTGCCCCACAAGGCCCACCGTGCCCATGCGCAGAAAGCCGAAGATCCAGAACACACTGGTCAGGATGATCGCCCCAATGCCAACGGCGCCGATTGGTGCGGCCTCGCCCAATTGCCCCACAACGCCGACATCGACGATCCCCAAAAGCGGCACCGTCGCATTCGACAATACGATCGGCCCCGCGATCTTGAGCACGCGCCTGTGCGTCAGGGGTTTGGGCGGCGTGCTGGCGTCGGCAGGCACGTCCATGGAGCTACGGGCGCTCCGGCATCAGGAAATGGCCCGTCGCCTGTGCAAACAAGCGCTCGCGATTGTCCTGCCAGGCCTCCACATGCACGCTGGCATATCGTCGACCCGAGCGGTTGACCCGCGCGCGCGCATAGGCATCACGCGGCAGGCCCGAGCGCAGGTAATCGACGGTGAAATCAATCGTCTTGGGCAGGCGCGGCAGGGTCTCGGGCGTCAGGCTATCGGCCTGAAGCGAGCCGCTTTCGATCCCGTCCCACAGCAGGTGAAACGACAGCTCCATGATCGCGGACATCTCCAGAAACGACGCCGTGGCACCGCCATGCAAAGCGGGCAACAACGGGTTGCCGATGAGCTTTTCGTCATAGTTGAGCACGGCAGTCAGCTCATCACCCCGCCGGTCAAAGCTGACGCCGAGGGTGCTGATATAGGGCACACCGTCGATCAGGGCCGCCAGTGCCTTGTCGCGGCGCTCTTTGATGACGTGCACGGGTTCGGGCGCTTGTCTCATGACGTCTCTTTCGGGCGGGTGACGGTGAACGCCCCCGTGGCGGCGGCGACCGGACGGGTGTCATCGGCATCGAACGCCTCGGCACGCACAAACGCGACCGAGCGGGTGACATGATAGCACCGCGCGCGCGCCATAATCCTGTCGCCGGGCGTGGCGGGGCGCATGTAGTCGATTCGCAGGTCGATGGTCGCAGTCGGCAAAACCGCCTCCGGGTGGCCCATCACGGCCGCCCCGCTACAGGTATCCATCAACGCCGAAACAGCACCACCGTGGATCACCCCGGTGCGCGGATCGCCCACGAGACCTTGATCATACGGCATCGAGATCACGGCAAGCCCATCGCCGAAGTCCTCCAGCCGCATTTGCAACGCCTTGGAAAACGGAAGCGCCTCAATGAATTGTCGCGCAACCTTCGCCTTGTCGGGCGGTGTGGCCCCTGCCGCTTTGCTCATCACATGTCATCCCTTCGGGCTCGATCATGCGGTGTCGCGACCCGGGCGCAAGAGCGAAGTGACTTAACAAAGATCGCCGCGCGCGTCATACTGTGCGCAGGGGAGCAGAAAGAACCATCGTCATGCCTGACAACCGCCTTGATTTCAAAGCGATGTGCGCACGCTTCGACGTGACGCCGCGGACCTTGCGTCATTACGAATACATCGAATTGCTGTCCCCCGAGCGCGAAGGCCGGGCGCGGTTCTACGGCCCGCGCGAAGTGGCGCGAATGACGCTGATCCTGCGCGGCCGGCGCTTTGGGTTCAGCCTTGAAGAAATCCGGAAATGGCTTGAGATCTACGACAAGGGCGAAGGCTGGGAGGCGCAGCGCGAGGTCTGGATCCAATATGCAGACAAGCAACTTGACGAATTGCACAAACGGCGCGCCGAACTCGACGAAGTGATCGCCGAATTGAAAGCGCTGCGCGACGAGACCGCCGCCAGCTAGCCGCCGGTGCCTTTGTTCAAGCGCTTCTAAAATTTCGCCTGACCCTACGTCACTTTTCCTGACCTTTCGTCAATACACGAATGACGCAACGTCCAGTTAACGTGAACGTCATCTATTCTTGTAGAGTGGGGCCATGACTCGCATCTGGCTCACACAACACAGAGTATTTACAGAGTATTTGATGAATCGGACACCCTGACAATGCCACAGGAAACCATGACGATCCGCCAGATGTGTGATGCATTTGATGTGACCCCGCGCACCTTGCGATTTTACGAATCGAAAGAACTGCTGTTTCCCAACCGGGACGGCCAGCGTCGGCAGTTCACCCGGCGCGACCGCGCGCGGCTCAAACTGATCCTGCGCGGCAAGCGGTTTGGCTTCAGCCTCGAAGAAATCCGGCAGTTGCTTGATCTCTACTACGTCGACGACAGCCAGCGCACGCAGCTCAACCAGACGCTCACCATCGCGCAGGATCGCCTCGCCTACATGGAGCGACAACGCGCAGAATTGGACGACGCTATTGAAGACTTGCGCAACCAGATGACCCTTGTTGGCGACATGCTCGCCAGTAACCAACCCGCCGCCTGAACCGCGGCCACGTCACCGTACCGGGAGGACATCACAAGATGCCAAACTACACCGCCCCCCTCAAAGACATGCAATTCATCTTGCACGATGTCCTCCATATCGAAGCCGACGATATCCCCGGCTACGGCGATCTGGACCGCGATTTCACCACCGCGATCCTGGGGGAGGCGGGCAAGATAAGCTCGGAAGTGCTGGCCCCGCTCAACGTGGTGGGTGACACCGAAGGCTGCCGGATGGAAAACGGCGTCGTCTATACGCCCACCGGCTTCAAAGCCGCCTTCGATCAGGTGGCCGAGGGCGGTTGGCCCGGCATCGACATGCCCGAAGAATACGGCGGCATGGGCCTGCCTTACGTGATGAACACCGCCACCGGCGAGATGTTTTCCGCCTCCAACCAGGCGTTCACCATGTATCACGGCCTGACCCACGGCGCGGCCTCCGCTATTCTGGTGCATGGCTCTGAGGAGCAGAAGAACACCTACCTGC
>CAZPJO010000271.1:276-4236 GCA_964586895.1 uncultured Roseicyclus sp. | reverse complement strand
GCTCAAGGCGAACCATCCGGTCGAATTCATGGCGGCCGTGATGAATTGCGATATCCATCTGACCGACAAGCTTGGCGTCTACAAGCAAGAGGTCGACCGCCTCGGGATCGAGACGCTGCCGCCTTGTGTGAACCGGTCTGCTGCGACCTTCACCGTGGAGGATGGCAAGATCCTCTATGCGTTGGGCGCGCTCAAGAACGTTGGCGTCGAGGCGATGAAGATGATCGTCGAAGGGCGCAAGACCGAGCAGGGCGTGAAACCCTATGCAACGCTGTTCGACCTTGCGCGCCGGGTGGATCTGAAGCGTGTCGGCAAGCGCTCGCTTGAAATGCTGGCCCGTGCGGGTGCCTTTGACGAGCTGGACCGCAACCGCCGCCGCGTGATCGACGGGCTTGATGCCTTGGCCGCCTATTCCGCCGCCGTCCACGATCAGGCGGCCTCCGATCAGGTTTCGCTGTTTGGCGATGCGGGCGATGATTTGCCCGAGCCACGCCTGCCGAACCCGCCCGATTGGCTCCCCAACGAACGGCTCGCCGCCGAACATCAGGCGGTCGGCTTCTATTTTTCGGGCCACCCGCTGGACGATTACCTGCCCGCGCTCAAACGGCGCGGTGTGATGACGTTGGCCGAGGTGGAGGAACGCGTGAAACAGGGGCCGTTCGTCGCCAAGATGGCGGGCGCGGTCTCGGTCAAACAGGAACGCAAAAGCCAGCGCGGCAACCGCTTTGCCTTCGTGTCGCTCTCCGACCCCACCGGCCTTTACGAGATCACCGTCTTTTCCGAAGCGCTTGAGGCCAGCCGCGCGTTTCTTGAAACCGGAAGCAACGTGCAGGTGCAGGCCGAGGCGACCCTTGAGGCCGAGCAATTGAAACTGCTCGCCCGTGCCATCACGCCCGTGGACAACGCCATCGCCGGAGAGGCCAATGGCCTGCGCGTCTTCATCGACGACGCCACCGGCATCGCTTCGGTGGAAAACCTTCTCGAACGCACCGCAGCCGATGCCGCAAAGGCCGCGAAGGGGCCGATCCACCTATGCCTGATGGCCCCCGACCTGCCCGGTGAGGTCGAGGTTATCCTGGGCGATAATTTCCCGGTCTCGCCGCAAATCAAGGGCGCGCTGCGCAGCCTTGAAGGCGTGATGGACGTGGAAGAGGTCTAGGCACCCTTTACGCGGCGGTGTTGCCCAACCCCTTGCAACAGCGCGTTTTCACGTGGTCTCCAAGTTGGCAACGGGGCGTATTTGCATCGATAAGCCGCCGTTTTCCTCAATGAAACGAAGAATGCCCCATCGTTTAGGGGGAATTGGGCGAGCGTGTCCCCGTTCGGCCCGTGTAATGCTTGGGGTATTGCTCTGGAGGAGCCTCGATCAATCGGGGGCGTGCGTCGTCACATTCGTCGACATCTTGAACCGAAAGGGACGCAACATGTTTCGAGTCCTCGCAACCGCAGCAGCACTTGCGCTTCTGCCCTTCGCGGCCAGCGCCACAATCATCGATTTCGATTCAGGCACCGCGACCTTCAGCGGGCCGAATGCCCTTGGGAGCTATACACAGGACGGCTTCACGTTCTCGTTCACGCAATCGGGCCGGTCCTCCAAAAACGCGAACCTTTACGACACAACCAACCCCAACCCCGATTGGGATCTTGTCCCCGAGGTGCAAGGCGCAAACGGTGTCGGTGGTCTGGCCCTGATCCGTCAGAACCGCAGCACCCCGAACCTGACCAATGACGCCCCGGGCAACGGTTCGATCTTCATGACGCTCCAGTCGGGTCGGGCCTTCAGCCTGGTTGGGTTCTCCGCGATTGATGACGGTGCGTTCTCCCTGATCGTGGACGGCTCCGAAATCGCGTCCCTTACGCCCGGCGAGGATCGCGCGACCGCTCAGGCAACCTTCGCGCCGACCCGGCTGATCAATGTCGGCGACACGGTGGAGTTCCGCTACGCAGGCTCGGGCGCGGTTGACGCGCTGGCCATCGCGCCCGTACCGCTTCCCGCTGGTGCCGTTCTGCTGATCAGTGGCCTTGCCGGTCTGTCGTTCATGCGCCGCCGCCGCCGTGTGGCCTGAGGCAGGTCTGAGGCGGGCCAAGCGCCATTCAAAACACGAAAAAACCCCGGTCTGAGTGCCGGGGTTTTGCTTAGGGAAGATTGGCGTTCTCCCACTCAGATCAAGATAGGCCGACGTTCAGTTCAGTGTCGGCGGCGCGTCGTCCCAGATTTCAAAACGCAGGACCGCTTCGTCGGTCCCCGTTGCGGCACCGTAGGCAGCCGTCGTGGCCTCAGGCGTCTGGCAAGCGAACCATTCGGTGCCCGCCGCATTGGTCAGCGAGACGCAGATACCTGGAAAATCGGCATCTACTTCACCCGAGAACAACGACCACGTCGCAAAAAAACCGCCATCTGTCAGAAGGTTGCACACTTCGAAAAGGCGGCTTCCGCCGTCCCATGCATATTGGGTGGCAACCGTGATCTCGCCGATCTCATCGGCGGGAACGACGATGGCATCCGCGGCATAGCCTCCGCCGGAGCAGGCAGGTTCGGCCAAAGCAGGGGCGGCAAGGCAGGCAAACACCAGGGTGAGGGCGGGGGTAAGACGTCTGGTCAACATGGTGTCCCATAGGCCCTGTCGCCGCGCATGTGTCAATCCGGCAATTCCCGGTGCGCCAATCGGGGCAAGGTTTCCGCCGATGAAAGTGGCTTTTGCACGCCCGCGATCCCCCCTATCGTCCCGCCATGACCGCCGATGCGATCCTGGACAGCCGGGCCTCTTGGGGGCGATTGGCATTGGCACTTCTGATTTCGCTGATCGGGAATGCGGGGATGTGGGCGATCATCCTCATCCTGCCCGATGTGCAGGCGGAATTCGACGTCACCCGCGCCGGGGCTTCGTTGCCCTATACGCTGACGATGGTGGGCTTTGCGCTTGGCAATTTCCTCATCGGGCAAGCCGTGGACCGATATGGCCTCGCCTGGTCGCTTGCGGGATCTGCCGTCTTGATGGGCGCAGGGTATGCGTTGGCCCTGGGCGCGCCGTCGATCTGGTGGCTGTCGCTGGCGCAGTTTGCGATTGGCTTCGGATCTTCGGCCAGTTTCGGGCCGCTGATCGCGGATACCTCGCAATGGTTCCTCAAACGACGTGGGCTGGCCGTGGCGGTCGCGGCGTCGGGCAATTACCTCTCGGGCGCGATCTGGCCGCTGCTGCTGGCGGGCACGCTGGCCGGCGAGGGATGGCGCGCCGCCTATCTGGTGCTGGCGCTGTCTTGCGTGGTGGTGATGTTGCCCGCTTGCGCCCTTCTGCGCCGCAAACTGCCACCCGACGCAATGGCGCGCTCCGATCAGGTCGCGACCGACCGCGCGAAAACCACGGGGCTGAGCCCGCGGGCCCTGACCGCCTTGCTGGCCGTTGCCGGGATTGGGTGTTGCGTGGCGATGGCCATGCCGCAGGTTCATATCGTGGCCTATTGCGTAGACCTCGGCTACGGCCCGGCCGTCGGCGCCGAGATGCTGAGCCTCATGCTTATGGGCGGCGTTGCATCGCGGCTGGTGTCGGGCGTGCTCGCGGACAAGCTTGGCGGCGTGATGACGCTTCTGATCGGCTCAACCCTGCAAATGCTGGCGCTGTTACTCTACCTTCCGACCTCCGGCCTGACCTCGCTTTACATCGTCTCGCTGGTCTTCGGACTAAGCCAGGGCGGCATCGTGCCCTCTTACGCCGTCATCGTGCGCGAATACCTGCCCGCGCGCGAAGCCGGGGCACGGGTTGGCCTCGTTATCATGTCCACGATCATCGGGATGGCCCTGGGTGGCTGGCTCTCGGGCCTGATCTACGACGCGACCGGCTCCTACCAATGGGCCTTCCTCAACGGCATTGCCTTCAACGCCCTGAATGTCGCGGTGATGCTCTACATCCTGACCCGATCGCGTCCCCGCGCGCCCGCCGCGCTTGCCACATGACTTGGCCC
>CAZPJO010000271.1:0-266 GCA_964586895.1 uncultured Roseicyclus sp. | reverse complement strand
ATGCGGCGGTTTCTGATCGGCCAGCGGAACACTCCCGCTGGTATCCACCTCGCGCTCTGCCTCGCGTTGCATCAGCATCTCGACCCGCCGGGTCAGAACCGCAATCTCGGCGTCCTGGCGTGCCATGACCGCTGACATCTCATCGACCGCCTTGGTCAGATGCGCCACCTGTTCTTCCAATCTTTGATCCATCGCTGCCCGCTCCTTGCCCCTTGGCCCCCCACCCGTTAGAGCATGCGCGACCCGATTTTAAGGCCCCATTCGCC
>CAZPJO010000270.1:0-4237 GCA_964586895.1 uncultured Roseicyclus sp. | reverse complement strand
AGGATCAAGCCAAGATTGAGCAGGACCGTCAGGGCGACGGAGCCGATGATCATGCCCCAGCCCATCTTGTCGGAGGTTTCGACATCAAGGCCGCGCCCGGTGTCCCAGATCAGGTGCCGCACGCCGCCGAGCGCGTGATACCAAAGGCCCAGGACCGAGAGGGTCATGACGATATCGCCAAGAACCGATGTGATCAGCCCGTCGATGGTCGCGAAATATTCCGGCCCCGATGCGGCGGCCATCATCCACCAGACCACAAGGATCGCGGAGGCCAACATGGCGTTGCCGGTTATGCGCACCAGAATGGAGGTGATCGAATTGAGCTGCGGTTTGTAGATGCCCAAATGCGGTGAAAGCGGGCGGTTGCCTCGGTTCACGTCGGCCATGGCTGGAGTCCCCCTTGGGTGTGCCGTCAGGTCTGGCGAATGCCGGTCGTTGCCTTAAGAAGTAGAGGGGATTTTCGGCGTAGTCACGCGCTCTGGTTGCATTTTTTGTGGGAATGTTGGGGCTTAACGCCGCAGAATGGGGCGGCGTGATCACAGTTTGAGCAAGTGTGATCACATAATGCCCGTCACCGGGGAATCAGCGCCCAGTAGTCCAGGTCGAGCAGAACATCGGGCAGGTATTTGCCATCCGCGCCCCGCAGCTCTGCCGCTTTGCCCTTCGTCGCCACCAGCCGCAAGCGAAGCGCGCCGACGTGAGGATTGGCGGTTTCTGCGGTGTCGAGGACTTCGGACCATGCATAAAGCGTATCGCCCGCCACAGCGGGGTTGGCATGGGCACCGGCGTTGATCGCCGCGATCAGCTGCGCGTTGGCGAGGCCGTTGAATGACAGGGCGCGCGCCATGGAAATGATGTGCCCGCCATAGATCAGGCGCTTGCCATCCGGGCGCGCAGTGACGTCGAAATGGACCTTGGCGGTGTTCTGCCACAGGCGGGTCGCCATCATGTGTTCGGGATCGGTCAGGGTGACTCCATCGACATGGTCGATGATCTCGCCGACCACATAATCGGAGTGGCGGTGCGGCTCGCCTGCGGCGGTGAAGTCGTATTTCGACCAATCGAGATGCTTTGGCACGTAGAGGGTGTCGGATGCCACGGTCGGGGCAAGATCGGGGACGACCGGATCGGGCGCGGGCGCGTCGATGTCGCGTTTGCGCACCATGACCCAGCGGACATATTCAAGGACCCTGCGATCCCCATTGGCGAAGCCGTTTGTGCGGACCCAGACGATGCCAGTCTTGCCGTTGGAGTTTTCCTTGAGGCCGATCACCTCGCTAACCGAATGGATCGTATCGCCGGATTCCACGCGGGTCAGGAACCGGCCTTCGGCATAGCCGAGATTGGCCACAGCATTGAGCGAGATGTCGGGAACGGTCTTTCCGAACACGGTGTGGAAGGTGATGAGGTCATCCATTACGGGGTTGCGCAGGCTGGACCCGGGCGGTGCGAAATCCCATGAGCTTTGCAATGCGAACCGAGGGCCATAAAGCGCCTGGTACATGGCGACATCGCCATCCGTCACGGTGCGTGGCGTGGCGTGGTTGATGACCTGGCCGACGTGGTAATCTTCGAAGAAATAGCCGGGGTTGGTTTTGGAGCTGCTCATTGCGCGCCCAGTTTCATGTCGCTTGAGTAGGGGGTTTCGATGTCCTTGGTGACGGCTTGCCCGCAGCGCACGACGCCGCGGCCTGCGTCGAAGGTCATGGTCGGATCGCCGTACAATACCCAGCCCTTGGACAGCGCCTCGGACACCTTGTGGCAAAAGGCGGACGTGTCATCCTCGGTGAGAAGTCGGTAGATTTTCATCATTTATCCCCAGGGGGTTACACCAAGCCAGTGGTGGATCAGCATGGCCACGACCAGCACCACGAAGCCGATAACGGCGATGCGGATTTCCGAGGCGCGTCCGCCCCATTCGGGCGGTTGCCAGGCGGGTTCCGCGCGGTTGATCAGCGCCATTTCCAAAAGGGCCCAGATCAGCAAGCCGCCGAACAGGACGAAAGACGCCAGATCACCGTTGGGGATCAGATGCGCAAAGGCCCAAAGCGAAAAGCCCACCAATTGCGGGTGCCGCAGTTTCGTGCCCAATCGGTTGCGCGGCTTGCCGGGCGGGGTGGCGCCGCTGGCGTAGATGTAGAAGGCCACGATCATCAACAGGTTGTTGATCCCGACCAAGGCGCCCGAGCGGCCCCACCAGACGGGGCCGAATGCATTTTTGTAGCCGAAAACCATCAACACGATGGACAGAACGACAAGGATCGCAACAAGGCCCTTGCCCTTGTCACCGAACCCCGCACGAGAGGCCGGGGCCACGCGTTTCCAGACATGCGCGCCGTACCATAGCGCCAGACCCGCGATCAGGAGGAGCCAGCCCATCACGCGGCCTCGCTTGCGGCGATGGCATCGGCCTTGGCCAAGGTGGCCCGCGCGGTTTCGACATGCAGATTCTCGACGATCTTACCGTCCACGACCGCGACCCCTTCGCCGCGCGCTTCGGCCTGTTCGAAGGCTTCGATCTGCTGCCGCGCGAGGTCGATTTCATCGGGCGAGGGGGCGAAGATGGCGTTGGCGGTGGCCAATTGCGCGGGGTGGATCAGGGTCTTGCCGTCGAAGCCGAAATCGCGGCCTTGCGCACATTCTAGGGCCAGGCCGTCTTCGTCGCGGAAGGCGTTGTATACACCGTCAACGCACACGAGGCCGTGGGCGCGGGCGGCAAGTAGGCAGAGCTGCAAGGAGGTCACCATCGCGTCACGGGTGCGCGCGCCGAGATCCTTGGCGAGATCGTTGGTTCCCATCACAAAACCCGCCATGCGCGGGGCAGCGGCGATGCTGGCCGCGTTGAGAATGCCTTGGGGCGTTTCCATCATCGCCCAGATGTGGGTGTCGGCGGTGCCGGGTGTTGCGTCGAGCCGGGCGGCGAGTGCTTCGATATCTTTGGCGGCGTTGACCTTGGGCAACAAAACGGCCTGCGGCTTGGCGTCGGCGATGGTGGCAAGGTCATCGGCACCCCAGTCGGTATCGAAGCCGTTGATGCGGATGATCTGCGCGCGGGTGCCAAACCCGCCTTCGGTCAGGGTCTGCGCGAGCAACGAGCGCGCGTTTGCCTTTTCGTCGACGGCAACGGCGTCTTCGAGATCGAAGATGATCGCATCGGTGGACAGGGTCTTTGCCTTTTCCATCGCACGCGCACGCGAGGCCGGGATATAGAGAACGGAGCGATAGGGGCGGGTCATGGCGAGGCGGAATCCTTGCTGGTCGTTTGTGATGAGGGACCACATTCACGCTGCAATCGCAAGTCTCTTGCTGCAATGCAGAATATCGCGCAAGAAAATTTCGCGGCAAATCCCGGAAAAATGCGTGGGCTTCACGCGAAATTAACCTTCTTCACGCCATGCTGGTGTGATCAAGGGCCTTCAGAGCCTTGCACATTCGGAGGTCGTTCCATGAGGATCCGGGCGCTGAATTGCTTTTGCTTTGGCCAGCAATCTGTCGCGCCCCTGACAAGGGACTGACGACATGAAGAATAGAATCGCACCGATTGGATTTACGGCGATGGCCCTGCTTCTGGCCGGACCCGTGGCCGCGCAGACCATGCTTTGCGGCCAACGCGAGATGGTCGTGGACGAGTTGACGGACCGGTATGGTGAGGAAGTGCGCGGTATGGGTCTTGCGCATCAGAACCGCATTGTCGAGGTGTTTGTTTCAGAGGAAACAGGGACTTGGACGATTACGGTCACATCACCCAATGGCACAACCTGCCTGATGGCGGCGGGTCAGCATTTTGCAACGATGGAGCCGCAAGCGGCGGGTGAAGACCTGTAGATTCGGGGCACTCGCGTTCTGGTTGAGGCTATCCGCCGCGCTGCACGCTCTTGCGTCGGAGGCGGGCTGGCGCTACCCCTCCGCCCGACCGAAACACGGGATCGAGGACCACAGATATGGCCAGACCGAAGATTGCGCTGATTGGCGCGGGACAGATCGGGGGCACACTTGCCCACCTTGCAGCGTTGAAGGAACTGGGTGACGTCATCCTGTTCGACATCGCCGAGGGTGTTCCACAGGGCAAGGCGCTTGATATCGCCGAATCCGGCCCGTCCGAGAAGTTCGACGCCAAGCTGAAGGGCACGAACGATTACGCCGATATTGCGGGTGCCGATGTGTGCATCGTGACCGCAGGCGTGCCGCGCAAGCCGGGCATGAGCCGCGATGATCTTCTGGGGATCAACCTCAAGGT
>CAZPJO010000269.1:0-4253 GCA_964586895.1 uncultured Roseicyclus sp. | reverse complement strand
ACGGTGCGCTAGGCCGTAAATGTCGAGCCGGAGCACGGGGCTGACGCCGGGTGGGGATGATGGCGGGGGCCTGTTCTCCGAGGCGCGCGCGCGCAAGGCCGCCGGTGAGCCGATCCTTGAGTTGACAATTGGCGAGCATGACGTGGGGACCGATCCGGCGATCCTCGATGAGATGGCGCGCGCGGCGCGGGCCGGTCACACGGGTTATGCCGCCGTGCCGGGGATCGAGCCGTTGCGCGAGGCGGTGGCGGAGCGGTTGAGCGCGACCAGTGGCGTGGCGCATGGGCCGGAAAATGTGCTGATCACGCCGGGCGGTCAGGCGGGGCTGTTCGCGGCGCACCATGCGGCCTGTGCCGAGGGTGACGCGGCGCTTTTGATCGACCCCTATTATGCCACCTACCCCGGCACGATCCGGGGTGTGGGCGCGGTGCCGGTGCCGGTGGCGGCGCGACCCGAGGACGGGTTCCAGCCGCGTGCGGAAGATTTAGCAGAGGCGGCGGAGCGGACGGGCGCGCGCAGTCTTTTGATCAATTCGCCCAACAACCCCACGGGGGCGGTTTACGGCGCGCAAACGTTGGAGGGCATTGCGCGGGTGGCCGAGGCCCATGACCTGTGGGTGATTTCCGACGAGGTCTATGACAGCCAGGTCTGGGACGGACGACATCGCCCGTTTGCGGGCCTTCGGGGGATGTTTGCGCGGACGCTGACGGTGGGTTCGCTGTCGAAGAGCCATGCGATGACGGGCTCGCGGTTGGGATGGGTTGCGGGGCCGGAGGCGGTGATTGCGCATCTGGTGAACCTGGCGACGCACACGACCTATGGGGTGCCGGGTTATATTCAGGAGGCGGGGTTGTTTGCCTTGGGCCAAGGCGCGGCGGCAGAGGCGCAGGTCGCGGAGCCGTTCCGTAGACGGCGCGATATGGTGCTGGCGCGGTTGGAGCGGCAGCAGGCGCTGCGCGTGATCCCACCGGCGGGCGCGATGTATGTGATGCTTGACGTGCGCGCAACGGGGTTGAGCGGGCAGGCCTTCGGTGAGGGTCTTCTGGCCGAAGAGAACGTCGCGATCATGCCGGGCGAAAGCTTTGGCGCGGCGGCGGCGGGGCATGTGCGCGTGGCGCTGACCCTGCCCGATGATCTTTTTGGCGAGGCGTTGGACCGTGTGTTCGCCTATGCGGCGCGGCACATGGAAAAGGCCCGCGCGTAGAGCACGGGCCTTTCCGTTGGGATCGTCGTCGGATCAGAAGCGGAAGGCCGCGTTGATGCCGAAGGTGGTGACGGACACGTCGATGTCGGTGCTGTCGAAATCGTCAAACTCGTGTTGCAGGATTTCCGCACCGACCGTGAATTGCTCGGAGACGAGATAGTCGATGCCTGCGCCGAAGAAGTAGCCGTCATCTTCAAGGTCGGTCCCGGCGCTGTCGGCTTCGGCATAGGCGTAACCGGCGGTGCCGTAGATCAGCGCGGGGCCAGCGTCGTAACCGGCTTCGACACCGACGCGGTAGACCGCATCAATCGTCGTGTCGGAGGCTTCGAGTTCGATGTCGGCCGCGTTGAGGTCGACCTCGCCGCCGAGGACGAACGAGCCGAAATCGTAGCGATAGCCGCCGAAGACGCCAATCAGGCCGCCGTCGCCGTCATCATCGACCGCGTCTTCGAATTCCGCGTCACCGAATTCGATCTGGGCACCGCCGTAGAAGCCGGACCAATCCGTGCCGATCGGCGCGGGGGTCGGGATCGGGGCGGGTGCGGGGGTAGCGGTTTCGGTGAAGCCGCCTGCGGTGGCCGCGAAGGGGGCTAATGCGAGTGCAAAGGTGCCTGCAATAATCTTTTTCATCTGGTCGGATCCTTCTTGTTTCCGTGTCGTTAATCCATTGATCCAACGCGGAAGCGCCACGTTGGTTCCATGCAGACACATAGGAAAGCCCGTCAGGATTGCACTTCACGAGTGCGTGCGTGCGCGACGGGCGGCCAAAAGCCGCCGACGACGCAGGGTCAAGATCAGCGGAGCGTTGCCGCGTCCGCCGCGAGGCGCGTGATTTCCGCCCAGTCGCCGCGTTCCACAGCGTCGCGCGGAGCAACCCAGGAGCCACCGGCGCAGATCACATTGGGAAGGCTCAGGTAATCGCGCGCATTGGCGGGTGTAACGCCGCCAGTGGGGCAAAAGGCCACCTGCGGGATGGGCGCGCCGATGGCCTTGAGTGCGGCCGCGCCACCAGAGGCCTCGGCGGGGAAGAACTTGAGCATATCGAACCCCTGATCGTGGAGCGCCATGACCTCGGTCGCGGTGGCGGCACCGGGCAGGAGCGGCAATTCGTTGGCGATACATGCCTCGATCAGTTTCGGGGTCGCGCCCGGCGACACGCCGAAGGTCGCGCCCGCGGCCTTGGCCTGTTCCACGCACCACGGCGTCAGAAGCGTGCCCGCGCCGACCATGCCGCCTTCGACGGAGGCCATTTCGCGGATCACATCAAGGGCCGCATCCGTGCGCAGGGTCACTTCAAGCGCGGGCAGGCCACCCGCGATCAGCGCCTGGGCCAGGGGGGCGGCGTGGTTGGCGTCTTCGACGACCAGCACGGGGATGATCGGGGCGAGGCCTGCGATACGGCGGGCTTCGTTGGATTGGGCTTGGGGCATCATGGGCGTTGGTCTTTCCTATATGCGATGGCGCCCGCTTGCGCGGTCGCCGGGGGCCTGTTCGGGTTTGCGCCCGCTTGCGCGGTCGCCGGGGCCAGATTTTCAGGAAAAATCTGCGCGCCGTGTGGCGGGGTTGTGCCAATCTTTTCAGGCGGTGTCACCTTTGGCGCATTCGGCCCCTCCGGGGGAGGTATTCGGGACGCAAAGATGGGCCGGACGGTGCGGGAATGGCAAGACGTCGGATGGGCGGGGCGGTGGTCAGACGACCACGCCCGCCCCGGCGGTGGCCGCACCTGCGCTTTGGCGGAAGATCTCGAACATTTCGCGGCCCACCCCATGGGAATTCGCGCTGAGGTCGGGTTGCGCGCGGGCGCGGGCGTCCACACCTTCGGTCAGCACGTCAAGCGTGCCCGCCTTGGCATCGACCCGGATCAGATCGCCGTCGTTGAGCTTGCCGATCAGACCGCCATCCAGCGCCTCGGGGGCCACATGGATCGCGGCGGGGACCTTGCCCGATGCGCCCGACATGCGCCCATCGGTGACAAGGGCGACCTTGTGGCCCCTGCCCTGCAGCACCGACAGGATCGGGGTGAGGTTGTGCAATTCGGGCATGCCGTTGGCCTTGGGCCCCTGGAAGCGGACAACGACGATGACGTCGCGGTTCAGATCGCCATTCTGGAACGCGGCTTTGACGTCGGCCTGGGAATGGAAGATCGCGGCCGGGGCCTCGATCACGTGGCGCTCGGGATCGACGGCAGAGACCTTCATCACGCCGAGGCCGAGGTTGCCGGAAAGCTCTTTCAACCCGCCGCTGGCCTGAAACGGGTCGGCGGGCGCGCGCAGGATCTTTTCATTGAGGCTTTTGGTGGGGCCTTGGCGGTAGCTGACAGCGCCGTCTTGCAGCACGGGTTCCTGCCGATAGAGGTCAAGGCCCTCACCGGCGGCGGTTTTCACATCCGGGTGCATCAGGCCAGCGTCGAGCAATTGGCCGATCATGTATTGCAGCCCGCCCGCCGCGTGGAAGTGGTTCACGTCCGCCAGACCGTTGGGATAGACCCGCGCCATCAGGGGCGTGGCGTCGGATATGTCGTTGAAATCGCGGCATTCCAGGATGACGCCCGCCGCGCGCGCCATGGCGATGAGGTGAATGACGAGGTTGGTCGACCCGCCCGTGGCCATGAGGCCCACGAGGCCATTCACGAAGGCCTTTTCGTCAAGGATATCGGCAACGGGGGTGAATTCGTTGCCCAGACCGGTGATCTGTGTCGCGCGTTCGGTGGCGGCAATTGTCAGTGCCTCGCGCAGCGGCGTGCCGGGGTTCACAAAGGACGCGCCGGGCATGTGGAGCCCCATGAATTCCATCAGCATCTGGTTCGAATTGGCGGTGCCGTAGAAGGTGCAGGTGCCCGGCCCGTGGTAGGAGGCCATTTCGGCCTTCATCAATTCCTCGCGGCCCACTTCACCGGCGGCGAATTGTTGGCGGACCTTGGCCTTTTCATCGTTGGGCAGGCCCGAGACCATGGGGCCCGCGGGCACAAACAGGCCCGGCAGGTAGCCGAAGGTGGCCGCCGCGATCACGAGGCCCGGCACGATCTTGTCGCAAACGCCAAGATAAAGCG
>CAZPJO010000268.1:0-4276 GCA_964586895.1 uncultured Roseicyclus sp. | reverse complement strand
ATCTTGGCCAGTTTGCGGCCTTCCTCGATCATCGCGTCGGCCTCAACCGCGACCACTTCGGCGCTGACAGGTCCTTTGACCATATCGGCGATTTCCTTGGTCACTTCCAGAATGTCGCGGCCCGATTTCATGATCAGCGAGGGGTTTGTTGTGACGCCGTCGACCATCCCCAGATCGTGCAGTTCCCGGATCGCATCGACATCGGCGGTATCCACAAAGAATTTCATTTGGCCGGTTCCTTTCGGGGGCAGGGTGTGGTGGTTTAGCGGTCTTCTACCGCATGGGGCGACGGGCCGGAAGGCATGCCAGGCACAATGGACGAGCATTTCGACGAAGGCGATCTGGTCGGGGTTCTGACGGCGGAACCCATCGACCGCGTTCTGGATTACAAGGCCCCCGCGGGGGGCTGTTGGTTGGGCGCGTTTGTCGAGGTGCCGTTGGGGCCGCGCAAGGTTCTGGGCGTGGTCTGGGGCAAGGGGCGCGGTGATTGGGACATCGCCAAGGTGCGGTCCGTGAACCGTGTGCTGGACGTGGCCCCCATGCGGGCCGAAATGCGGGCGTTTCTGGAAAAGGCCGGTGCTTACACGCTGACGCCGATGAGCATCATGTTACGGCTTGCCACGCGGGCGCCGGGCCTGAGCGACCCGCCGTCGATGCGCAAGGTTTACAGGCTTGGGCAGGGGAGCCCGGACCGCATGACGCCCGCGCGTCAAAGGGTGATCGACACGCTGGTGGAATACGGCGGGTTGGGCTTCACGCTCAAGGAATTGAGCGAGCTGGCGGGTGTGACGTCATCGGTCGTGAAGGGGTTGGCAAAACAGGGGGTCGTGGAAGAGGCGGACACGCCGCGCGATGCGCCATATCTGCCGCTGGACCCCGGATTGCCGGGCAAGGATTTGACCGAGGATCAGGCGCGCGCGGCGGACGCCCTGCGCGAGGGGCTGCGGGCGCGGGCCTATGGCACGGTGTTGCTCAAGGGGGTGACCGGGTCGGGCAAGACGGAGGTGTACCTTGAGGCGGTCGCGGAATGCCTGCGGCAGGGGCGACAGGCGTTGGTCCTGTTGCCCGAAATCGCGCTGACATCCGAGTTCCTGACAAGGGTGAAGGCGCGGTTCGGGGCGGAGCCCGCGGAATGGCATTCGGGCGTGACGATGACCGAGCGACGCCGGTGTTGGCGTATGGTCGGGCAAGGCGAGGCGCAGCTTGTCGTGGGCGCGCGGTCGGCGTTGTTTTTGCCGTATCGGGACCTGGGATTGATCGTTGTCGATGAGGAACATGACACGTCTTACAAGCAGGACGAGGGCGCGAGTTACAACGCGCGCGACATGACGGTTTTGCGCGCCTCGCTCAACGATGCGCAGGTGGTCTTGGCCTCGGCCACGCCGTCGCTTGAGACATGGGCCAATGCGGAGGCGGGGAAATACACGCGGCTGAATTTGACCAGCCGGTTTGGCCCGCAGGACCTGCCTGAGATGGCTGCGATCGACATGCGGGGCGAGGATTTGCCCGGCGCGTCGTGGATTTCGCCAACCCTGGCCAGCGCCGTGGGGCACCGGTTGCAGGACGGCGAGCAATCGCTTTTGTTCCTGAACCGGCGGGGGTTTGCGCCGGTGACGCTGTGCCGGGCGTGCGGCGAGATGGTGGGGTGTGATCATTGCGATGCGCGCATGGTGGAACACCGGTTTCAAAAGCGCCTGATCTGCCACCAATGTGGCGAGACGAAGCCGGTGCCCGAGGCCTGCCCGTCATGTGGGATCGAGGGCAAGATGGCCGCCGTCGGGCCGGGGGTGGAGCGCATCGCGGAAGAGGCGGCGGCGTTGTTCCCGGATGCGAAAATGGCGATTTTGAGCTCGGATCTTTTCGGCTCGGCGCGCGCGTTGAAACAGCAGATCGAGGAATTGGCCCATGGCGATACCGACCTGATCATCGGGACGCAATTGGTGGCGAAGGGGCATAATTTCCCGCGCCTGACGCTGGTTGGTGTGGTGGACGCGGATCTGGGCCTGCAGGGAAGCGACCTGCGCGCGGCGGAACGGACGTTTCAACTGATGCGGCAGGTGGCGGGTCGTGCGGGCCGCGCGGAGAAGCCCGGACAGGCTCTGTTGCAGACGTTTCAGCCCGAGCATCCAGTGATCCGGGCGATTTTGAGTGGGGATGAGGAAGGGTTTTGGCGGACTGAGGCGGCGGAGCGTGAGGCGGCGGGTATGCCGCCCCATGGGCGTTTGGCGGGGATCATCATCTCGTCGACCGAGGCGGCGGCAGCGTTTGATCTGGGCACGCATCTTGCGCGCAACGATGGCCCGATCCGGGACGCGGGCGGCATCGTCTATGGCCCGGCACCCGCGCCGATTGCCCGGGTGCGCGGGCGGCACAGGGTGCGGATGTTGGTCAAGGCGCCCAAGGGCGTGGCGTTGCAACCGGCGATAAGCCGTTGGACAAGCGGGCTGAAATTGCCCGGACATCTGCGGTTGGCTGTGGATATCGACCCGCAGAGCTTCTTCTGAGAATCGGTTTCCCAAACGGACCCTGCGCGCTAGAACCCTGCGGAACAATCCACAGGACGCGCCATGACCGCCCCCATCCGCCCACAGCCCGGCATCCTCGACATCGCGCTTTACCAGGGCGGGCAATCGAACCTGCCTGGCCATGACGCGCCGCTGAAGCTGAGCTCGAACGAAAACCCGTTCGGGCCGTCGCCTGCAGCGGTGGAGGCGATGGAAGGGGCACTTGCGGAAAGCCACCGCTATCCGACGACGGATCACGCGCCGCTGCGGGCCGCGATTGCAGATGTCTACGGGCTGGATGCGGAGCGTGTGATCTGCGGGGTCGGGTCGGACGAGGTGATCCATTTCCTGTGCCAGGCCTATGCCGGGCCCGGTGACGAGGTGCTGTATACCGAGCATGGGTTCGGCATGTACCGGATCAGCGCGCTGGCCTGCGGCGCCACGCCGGTGCAAGTGCCCGAGGCCGAGCGGCGCGTGGATCTGGAGGCGTTGATCGGCGGGGTGTCGGAGCGCACGCGGCTGATCTTCATTGCGAACCCGGCCAACCCGACGGCGACGATGCTGGCGGATGGCGATCTGGAGCGTTTGGCCGATGCGCTGCCGGATCAATGTCTTCTTGTCCTAGACGGCGCCTATGCGGAATTCGCCGAGGGCTACGACGGGGGTAGGGCGCTTGTGGATAAGCGCGACAACGTGGTGATGACACGCACGTTTTCAAAGGCCTACGGGCTTGGCGGTCTGCGGGTCGGGTACGGGTACGGCCCGCGCCATGTGATCGATACACTCAACCGTATTCGTGGGCCCTTCAACTTGTCGGGTGTGGCGCTTGCCGGTGCCGAAGCGGCTGTGCGCGATCGCGATTGGGTGGAGATGTGTATACGCGTAAATACCGATGAGCGCGCGCG
The DNA here is from genome assembly GCA_964586895.1 of uncultured Roseicyclus sp. Taxonomy (GTDB): domain Bacteria; phylum Pseudomonadota; class Alphaproteobacteria; order Rhodobacterales; family Rhodobacteraceae; genus Gymnodinialimonas. The sequence goes on along the minus strand of CAZPJO010000268.1, from coordinate 867 downwards.
GCTGACCGGGGCATTGCGACAGCTTGGCATCGCCTGCGACGACAGTTTCGCGAATTTCGTTTTGGCGCGCTTCGCGGATGAGGCAGAGGCCGATGCGGCGGATGCCTTCCTCAAGGCGCAGGGCATCATCGTGCGTGCGCCGAAATCCTATGGGCTGCCGCATTGTCTCCGGATCACGGTGGGACGGCCCGAGGACAATGACCGCGTTCTGGCGGCGCTGGCGTCCTTCAAGGGGGCGGAATGAGCGTTATTTACCAGCGTGTTGCGTTGATCGGTCTTGGCCTTATCGCGGGATCCATGGCGCATGCGATGCGTCGTGGTGGCCTGGTTGGCGAGATCGTGGGAACCGCGCGGTCGGGTGAAACACGGGACATTGCGCGCGAGATCGGACTGTGCGACCGGATCGTGGACACTGTCGCCGAGGCGGTTGCGGGCGCGGATCTTGTGGTGCTGGCGGTGCCGGTGGGGGCGATGGCGGGCGTGGCCGCCGAGGTCGCGCCGCATCTGGCCGAGGGGGCCACGGTTACGGATGTCGGATCAGTCAAACGCGAGGTAATCGAGGCGATCGGCCCGCATCTTCCCGGGGGTATCCACTTCGTGCCGGGCCATCCGTTGGCCGGGACCGAGCATTCGGGGCCACGGTCGGGCTTCGCCGAGCTGTTCGACAATCGCTATACGCTTCTGACGCCGGTGGAAGGAACCGATCCGAGTGCCACGGAGCGGTTGAGAAACCTGTGGACAGGCTGTGGAGCGATTGTGGAGGAGATGGACCCGGACCATCATGACCTTGTGCTGGCCGTCACGTCGCACACCCCGCACCTGATCGCCTATACGATGGTCGGCGTGGCCGACGATCTGCGGCGCGTC
>CAZPJO010000267.1:0-4298 GCA_964586895.1 uncultured Roseicyclus sp. | reverse complement strand
TAAACCGGGCTGTGGCCCATTCTCCGTCACAGGTCAACCCAACGCGATGGGCGGACGCGAAGTGGGCGGGCTGGCGAATATGTTGGCCAACCACCTTGAGTTGGGCAACGCTGATCACCGACACGCCGGAACGGACCCGCGCGGCTGTCGATGCGGTGGCAGCGGGGGGCGTCGCCGGTGTCGTGGGCCTGCACCTCGAAGGCCCGCATTTGGCCGCCGCCAAGAAGGGCGCCCATAGCGCTGCGCTGATCCGGTCCATGAGTGATGCAGATCTGGCGCTTTATCGGCAGGCGGCAGCGCGGGTTACGCATCTCAAAGTGACACTCGCGCCCGAGGCCGTGACAATGGCGCAGATCAAGGCGCTGGTGCAGGCTGGCGTCCACGTCTCATTGGGTCATTCCGATGCGCCGTTTGAGCAATGCGAGGCAGCGTTTGCGGCAGGTGCGTCGATGGTCACGCATCTGTTCAACGCCATGAGCCAATTGGGCAGTCGCGCGCCCGGCCTTGTCGGCGCCGCGCTTGCCAATGGGGCCGTTTGCGCCGGGTTGATCGCCGACGGCATTCATGTCCATCCGGCAAGCGTGCGCGCGGCGCTTGCGGCGAAAGCGGGGCCGGGGGGCGTGTTTCTGGTGTCCGATGCGATGGCCGTGGCGGGCACCGATCTTGCGTCCTTCACCCTCAATGGCCGGGCGGTTCACCGACACGAAAACCGCCTGACGTTGGAAGACGGCACATTGGCGGGCGCGGATCTTGATCTTCTGAGTGCAATTCGCAACCTCATCACATGGAAGGCCGCGCCTTTGGAGCAGGCGCTGGCCATGGCGACCTCCATCCCCGGCGGCCTGCTGTCCCCGTCGCTGGGTCGGATCGTGCAAGGCGGGTCGGCGGATATGGTGCATCTGTCGGACGATCTGACCGAGATCCGGGGCGTCTGGCGTGCGGGTCGCACGCTCGACTAACCGCCATCGACAACGCAGCAATCGCCCCATACCGTCCTTCGAACAATGGGCTCGGAGAGATCGATGGATTGGGATGAATTCGCCGAATGGGGCACACACATAAGCCAATGGGCGGCGGAGTATCACAAGACCCTCGCCGACCGGCCTGTGCGCGCCCAGACAAGCCCCGGTGAGATCGCCGCGCAATTGCCGACCGCGCCGCCCGACGCGCCCGAAGGCATGGCGCGGATCCTTGATGATTTCGAGCGGATCGCCATGCCCGGCATCACCCATTGGCAGCACCCGCGCTTCTTTGCCTATTTCCCTGCGAACGCCGCTCCGCCATCGATGCTGGCCGAGTTTCTGGTGACGAGTATCGCCGCGCAATGCATGCTCTGGCAAACCTCGCCAGCGGCGACTGAAATCGAAGGCGTAATGATCGATTGGTTGCGGCAGGCGCTGGGTCTGCCCGATGGGTTTACCGGCGTGATCCAGGACAGCGCGTCTTCGGCCACGCTCTCGGCGGTTCTGACGATGCGCGAGCGGGCGACCGGGTTCACCGGCAACCGCGAGGGGCTGAACGGCAAGGGCCGCCTGCGTATCTATTGCTCGGATCAGGTGCATTCCTCGATCGATCGCGCGTGCTGGGTGGCGGGTATCGGGCAGGACAACCTTGTCAAACTGCCCACACTCGGGGCACCCCACCATGCCATGGACCCGCGCGCGCTTGCGGCCGCCATCGCCGCCGACCGCGCCGCAGGCCATGTGCCCGCGGGCCTGATCGCTGTCACCGGTGCAACCGGGATCGGGGCGTCGGACGACCTACCGCCCATCGCCGACATCGCCGAACGCGAGGGGCTTTATACCCACCTTGACGCCGCATGGGCCGGGGCGGCGATGATCTGTCCCGAATATCACGCGCAGTTCTGGCCGGGGGTGGCGCGGTTCGACAGCATCGTCTTCAATCCGCACAAATGGATGGGCGCGCAATTCGATTGCTCGGTGCAGTTCCTGCGTGACCCGCAGGCGCAGTTGAACACCCTCAAGATTGAGCCGGAATACCTAAAGACCTCGGGCAGCCCCGTTACCAATTATTCCGAATGGACGATCCCGCTTGGCCGCCGTTTTCGTGCGCTCAAGATCTGGTTCCTGATCCGGGCCTATGGGCTTGACGGATTGCGCGCGCGGATCCGCGACCACGTTAACTGGGCCGAGGAAATCTGCGAGGTGATCCGCGCGATGGACGGCTTCGAGATCGTGAGCGAGCCGATCCTGAGCCTGTTTTCCTTCCGTTGTCCCGGTGATGACGCGCGGCAGCAACGCCTTGTCGATGCGCTCAATGATGACGGGCGTATCTACCTCACGCAGGGCCTGCATGATGGCCGCAGGGTGATCCGCTTCACGGTCGGTCAGTTCGATACAACCCGTGACCATGTGATGATGGCCGCCGACGTCATCGCCGAGGTCAATTCGAGCCTCGCCTAACCGGGGCATCCTTGGCAGAGTGCGCAAAACGGGGGACGCGACGATGACACTCACCTATGAGGCGCTGCAGGCGCAGATCGGCTCCGGCGCGGTGGATACCGTGCTTGTCTGCCTCATCGATATGCAGGGGCGGCTGATGGGCAAACGCTTCCATGCGGAGGCGTTCCTGGATGTCGCCGAGGGCGAGACGCATTGCTGCACCTACCTGCTGGCGACCGACCTCGCGATGGCCACGCCCGATGGCTATGCGTCTTCGTCGTGGGAAAAGGGCTATGGCGATTATATCTTGCGTCCGGACCTGTCGACGTTGCGCCCGGTGCCGTGGCTTGAGGGAACCGCGATGGTTCTGTGCGACGTGATCGACCACCACACCCACGCGCCGGTGCGCCACGCCCCGCGTGAGATGTTGAAACGTCAGATCGCGCGGGCCGAGGCGATGGGTCTATCGCCGGTCATGGCGACGGAGTTGGAGTTTTTCCTGTTCCGGGGCACCCATGACGAAATCGCCGACGGTGGGTTCCAGAACCTCCAACCGATCAGTCACTACAACGAGGATTACAATATCTTCCAGACCTCCAAGGAAGAGCCGGTGATGCGCCCGATCCGCAATCACCTGCGCGCCATGGGGGTGCCGGTTGAGGGTTCCAAGGGCGAGGCCGAGGCCGGTCAGGAAGAGCTGAACATCCGCTATGCCGATGCGCTGGCCTGCGCCGATCATCATGCGCTGGCCAAACATGCGGTGAAGGAAATCGCCCATCAACAAGGGTTTGCGGCCACCTTCCTGCCCAAGCTCAGCATTGATAGCGTGGGCTCTGCCGCGCATATCCACCAATCGCTTTTTCGCGACGGCGCAAACGCTTTCCATGATCCTGACCGCCCGCTTGGCAAATCCGCCCTGATGGACAGCTATATGGCCGGCCTTCTGAAATACGCGGGCGCGGCGACCTATTTCCTGGCCCCCTACATCAACAGCTACAAGCGGTTCGCCCCCGGCACCTTTGCGCCTACGCGGCTGGTCTGGTCGGTCGACAACCGCACCGCCGCGTTCCGTTTGGTCGGGGATGGCACAAAGGGCGTGCGCGTCGAATGCCGTATCCCCGGTGCTGACATGAACCCCTACCTTGGCCTCTCGGCGATGTTGGCCGCTGGTCTGGCCGGGATCGAGGAAGGTCTGTCCCTTCCCGAGGTCTTCAACGGCGACGCATATGGTGATCACGGTGCGTCCCAGATCCCGCGGACCCTGCGCGAGGCTCGCGCGTGTTTGCTTGGCTGTGACATGTTGCGCGCGGCGATGGGCGACGATGTGATCACCCATTACGCCCGCGCCGCCGAATGGGAGATCGAGGAATTCGATCGCGCCGTCACCGATTATGAAATCAAGCGGGGGTTTGAAAAGGCATGAGCTTGCAGGGAAACTGGTCCTACCCGACGGCGATCCGCTTTGGGGCCGGGCGCATCGCGGAATTGGCTGAGGCCTGCGCGCAGGCGGGGATCACGCGGCCATTGTTGGTAACGGATCGTGGGCTGGCCGGGCTGCCGATTACCGCGCAGGCGCTGGATGTGCTGGAGGGGGCCGGGCTTGGCCGGGCGCTGTTTGCCGGTGTTGATCCGAACCCGAACGAGGTCAACCTCGCCGCCGGGATCGCGGCCTACCGATCCGGCGGGCATGACGGTGTGATCGCCTTTGGCGGCGGCTCGGGCCTCGACCTTGGCAAGATGGTCGCTTTCATGGCCGGGCAGACGCGACCGGTGTGGGATTTCGAGGATATCGGCGATTGGTGGACGCGTGCCGATGCTGATACCATCGCCCCCATCGTGGCCGTGCCCACGACCGCCGGGACGGGGTCCGAGGTCGGACGCGCCTCGGTCCTGACG
>CAZPJO010000266.1:0-4326 GCA_964586895.1 uncultured Roseicyclus sp. | reverse complement strand
CGCTGCCCCCATATCGTGTTCACGGTCGCGCCCCGAACGCCGTTCCTGATGGCGTTCTTCGGCCTCGGAAAGCTCTTCCCGCGCAGCGACCGGTCGCCCGTGATGATCCCGCATTCCGAAAAAGCAATCCGGCGAGAATTGTTGAAAAACAATTGTTTAACCCCCTTGCTCACGCGTGAGCAGATCACGTCCGGCTTCTACATTTCCGCCTGTCTTGAGCTGCGCGCATGAGTATGCTGAAACGCATATCCATCCGCTATCTGCCCTTCGCAGATGCCGCGTCCGATGACCTCCCGCTCGGCCAGCTCCTGCGCCTGAGCCTGTTCCAGATCTCGGTCGGCATGGCCGCCGTCCTGCTCCTCGGCACGCTCAACCGCGTGATGATCGTCGAGCTTCAGGTCCCCGCCTTCCTCGTCGCTTGCATGGTGGCACTCCCCGTCCTGATCGCGCCCTTCCGCGCCCTTCTGGGCTTCAAGTCCGACACCTACAAATCCGCCATCGGCTGGAAACGGATCCCCTACCTCTGGTTCGGCACGCTGTGGCAATTCGGCGGCCTTGCCATCATGCCCGCTTGCCTTCTCGTCCTTGGCGGAGAGGTCACGCAAACCACCTACGACATCCCCTTCGCCGGAGAGATCCTCGCAGCGCTGGCCTTCGTCATGACCGGCATCGGCATGCACATGACGCAGACCGCCGGCCTCGCGCTCGCCGCCGACCGCGCCACGGATGAAACCCGCCCCCGCGTGGTGGCACTGCTGTATGTGATGTTCCTTGTCGGCATGGGCGTCAGCGCCGTGGTGATCGGCTGGTTCCTGCGGGAATTCACGCCGCTGGAACTGATCCAGGTGATCCAGTCCTGCGCCGTCCTGACCCTCGTTCTGAACGTGACCGCCCTGTGGAAGCAAGAGCGCGTGAAGCCCATGACCAAGGCCGAACGCGCCGAGGCAAACCCGACGTTCCGCGAAGCCTGGGCCGATTACGCCAATGGCGGCAACGCCGGGCGTCTGCTGGTCGTGGTGTTCCTCGGGACGATGGCGTTCAACATGCAGGACGTTCTGCTGGAACCCTACGGCGGCGAAATCCTCGGCCTGTCCGTCTCGTCGACCACGCTTCTGACGGCCACATGGGCTGCGGGCGCGCTTGCCGGATTTGCGCTTGCCGCCCGTTGGTTGAGCCAGGGCATCAATCCATACCGCATGGCCGCGCGCGGCCTTCTTGCGGGTGTGCTGGCATTTTCCGCTGTGATCTTTTCGAACCCATGGGCCTCGTCCGAGCTGTTCTTTATCGGTGCCTGCTTCATCGGGTTCGGCGGCGGCCTGTTCTCGGTCGCGACACTCACCGCCGCGATGACCATGCCGACCAGCAACCGCGCCGGAAAGGGCCTTGCCCTCGGCGCATGGGGCGCGGCGCAAGCCACCGCGGCCGGCCTTTCGATCGCCATGGGCGGAGCGATCCGCGACGGCGTCAATTCCATCGCCATGTCTGGACAACTTGGCGAAGCCCTCGGGAATGCAGCGACGGGATATTCCGTTGTCTACCATGTCGAGATCTTTCTGCTTTTCACAACATTGGTGGCCCTTGGGCCGCTGGTGCGTACCCGAACGACCAAAACCCAAGACGGGGGGGCAAAGATTGGCCTCGCCGATTTGCCCACCTGATCGGGCCCACCTGAAAGGACCCACGCCATGGAAAATGCATTCTTTGGTAATTTTGACCTCGCAAGCCTCTCGATCTGGCTGTTTTGGATCTTTTTCGCCCTGCTGATCTATTATCTGCAGACCGAGAACATGCGCGAAGGCTATCCGCTCGAAAGCGAAGAGGGCGGCGAAGCGGCCAACCAGGGTCCGTTCCCTGTGCCCAATCCCAAGACCTTCGACCTGCCCCACGGGCGCGGCAAGGTGGTCGTTCCTTCCGTTGAGAACGAGGAAGAACATCGCCGCCACGATCTGGACAATGTGATGGAACGCGAGCGTCCGTCCACCGGCTATCCCTGGGATGTGACCGGCGATCCGATGAAGGCCGGTGTCGGCTCGGGCGCGTGGACCCCGCGTCGCGATGAGCCCGAGCTTGACGGCCACGGCCATGCCAAGATCGTGCCGATGGGTGCCACCGAAGCCTACCGCGTCAGCGCCGGTAAAGACCCGCGTGGCAAGGTCGTGCGCGGCGGCGATGGCGAAGAGGTCGGCACCATTTCCGACATGTGGATCGACGCGCCGGAACAGCTGGTCCGTTACCTTGAGATCGAGCTGGACGCGGCCCATGGCGGCGGCAAGCGGCTTGTGCCGATCCATTTCTGCCAGATCTGGAAGCGCGTCACGATCAATTCGATCCACGGCAAGCATTTTGCCGACGTGCCGGTGACCAAATCCACCACGCAGATCACCAAGCTCGAAGAAGAGAAAATCTCTGCCTACTACGGCGCGGGCATTCTCTATGCCGATGAAGATCGGGCCGAACCGCTGCTCTGACCGAAGCAGCCTGACCGTAACCAAGGAGCAATAGACCGATGCCCCACGACCACCACGACGACTTTCAGACCGAGCCTGTCCGTGGCCTTCCCGAGATGCTGCCAGAGGGGGAACATATCCTCTGGCAGGGTCAGCCCCATTGGTGGACGCTGGCGATAGAGGCCCTCAGCCTGTGGTGGGTCGCAGGCTATTTCACTTTCCTCTTCGCATGGCGCACCGTGGGCGGGGCGGCGACTGAGACCTGGGTGCAAAGCGCCACGGCGGCGTCGTTCTTCCTGGTTTTGGGGGCCATCGTTTGTGCCCTTCTGATCCTGGTGGCTTTGGTTCAGGCCAAGGCCACCGTCTACACCATCACCAACAAGCGCGTTGCCATGCGGATCGGGGCTGCGCTGACCATGACGCTGAACCTGCCGTTCAAACATGTGATGAACGCGACGCTTGGCCTGCGCAAATCCGGTCATGGCACCATCGCGCTTGAAATGAGCCCGGAAGGCGGCATGGGCTTTTCCTACATCATGACATGGCCCCACGTCCGGCCGTGGAAGATGAAGCACACACAGCCCGCGTTGCGTTGCATCCCCGATGCAAAGCGCGTGGCCGTTATGCTGTCGGAGGCGGCCGAGACAGCCGTTTCCGTGCCCGACATCCAGATCACCCGCGTGCCTGAAATGGCCGCTCAACCCGCGGAATGAAGGAGGAGAACGACCAATGACCCTCGATTCCACACCCGCCCAAAGCCAGATGATCCGCACCAGTGCGGAGCAGAAACTGGTTGAACGCGACAAGGAGATGATCCCAACGGTTCTGATCCGCGCGATGTTCATCCTCTGTCTTTGTATTCTGATCATCGTCAGTTACGCGCGCCTGACGGACCGGCCTTTGTCGGCCATGCCCCCGAGCGAGGCCGAGGTTCCGATCGTGACAGAGCGCACCGTGCGCATCTTTGCCGAGCTTGACGGGTCCGCCCGCGTGATCGCGTTGGATGGCACCGTTGTCGCGGATTTCGCGGCGGATGAAGGCGGTTTTGTCGCCGGTATCTACCGCGTCCTGGAACGCGAGCGCGGGGCCGTCGGCCTTGAGGCATCCGATCCGATCCGCGTGGTCCGCTATGCCGACGGGCGCATCAGCCTGCGCGATGCATTCACAGATTTCCGTGCCGAGCTTGTGGGCTTCGGCGCTACCAACGAAGCCGCGTTCGCGCGCATCTTGGAGGAATAGATCATGGGTCTTTTGACACGAGAGTTTGAAACCGCCCCCTGCGAAGTAGAGGTCAGCCACTGCTTCGAGAGCCTTCATGCACATGTGAAGTTTCTCAACGGTGCAATCATCAACCCCGGTGACGAGGTGCAGGTTCAAGGCCCGCCCGTCATGGCGCCTTATGGCGAGGTCGTGCGCGAAGAGCGGACCGCCCGCATCACCCGTGCGTCGAAACTGGAACAGCTCTGGACCCGAATGACCGGTGATTTCGAGTTCATGGAGCTGTGCGAATTTTCATTCTCCGAGGACGTGACGCTTGACGAAACGCCCCACACGTTCCGCGAAGGAGCAACGACATGAAAGATACGGCATACACACACTCCGCCGACGCAAGTACCGTGGAAGAGGCGCTTGCCGCCGACAACCAGGGCGTCATCGATAGCGAAACCGCGACCGCCGTGGCCTTGCAGAACACCCTGCTGACCCCCCGCTTCTACACCACCGATTTCGAGGCGATGGATGCGATCAACGTCGACGGTATCCGCGAAGAATGGGACGGTTTGATCAACGCCATGAAGGCCGACCCCAACAAGGGTCACTTCAAGAAGAACGAGCTTTGGGATGATGTCGATTGGGATGGGATGGAGCCCAAGCTGCGGGC
>CAZPJO010000265.1:0-4326 GCA_964586895.1 uncultured Roseicyclus sp. | reverse complement strand
CGCCACCGCGCTCAGGAACGTGTTCACCAATGTCACCACCCGGTCCGGGGCCATCCCTTCAGTCAGGGTGGAAAAGCCGCGCATATCGACGAACATCACCGTCAGGTCGCGCTCCGCCCCTTCGGGGGTCAACGCCTCGTTGGGGTTCTTCTCGATCTCCGCGATCAGGGGCGGCGGCAGGAAGCGCGCGAACCGTTCGCGGATCGACCGCCGCGCGCGCTCCTTGGCGAGATAACCAAGCGTCGTGCCCGGAAGGTAAACCAGCACAGAGGTCAGGACGACCATCAACGGGTTGAACAACACCCCCGCCTGCATGAACGCCAGAAGCCCGCCCGCCACCGATCCGCCGCCGAACCCGACTGCCGCCGCCAAGCCAAGGACCGGGCGTTCGAACCGGTTGAACACCGTCAGCGCCAGACCCGCCAACGCCACCAACAAGATTTCAAGCCCGCGCATCCAGTCGGGCCGCGTCAGGAATTGCTGCGCGGTGACCTGTTCGATGATCTCCGCATGAAGCGTGACACCCGCGATTTGCCCGTCAAGCGGCGTGGCCCGGATGTCGAACAACCCCTGCGCGGAGGATCCGACCAACACGATCCGGCCCGCGATCCGCGCCTGCAACGCGGGATCGACGCCGTCGGCTTCCAACAGATCGGCCACCGGCGTCACGCGCTCGGGTTGATAACCCGAGAAATAGATCCGGAACCGGCCATCGGCCTCCAGCGGAAAACTCAACACCCCCGTCTGCATCGCCGTGGCCGCGACCGTGCCGCCCGATATCTCGCCCGAGGCCTCGCTGGTCTTGAGGACATGGCCGCCCGCCGCCTGCGCCACGCGCAACAATTCCGCCGAAAGCGACGGAACCAACACACCGCCGAAATCCGACACCATCGGCACGCTGCGGGTGATCCCGTCAGCGTTGCGCCCAAGGCTGATCGTGCCAAGGCCACGGGCCGCCGCCGTCAGTTCCGGCAGATTGCCGATTGCCGCCGGATACCGCGTCAGCGCGGTCGGCACGGCACCGGTGACGGCAAAGCCCGCCAACGGTTCCGCCGCCGCCCCCTCCAATCCGCCCGCCAGCGACAGGACCACCGCGCGCCCCTGCATTGCGGCGGCAAAGCGTGCGTCATGGGGCTCCAGCCCCAGATCGGGCAAGGCGGGCGGAAGCTGATCGGAAAACCGCACCCAACTCTCGACGATCAGATCCGGCGAGGTGCGGTCGGGTTCGGGGAACAACACGTCATAGCCCACCGCCGCCGCGCCATGTTCAAACAACCGATCCGTCAGTTCCGCAAGATAGGATCGCGGCCAGGGCCATTGCCCGTAGGCCTCCAACGCGGCCTCGTCGATATCGACGATATGAACCGGCGCATCGGCATCATAGGGGCGCGGCTGCGTGCGTTGATAGCCGTCGAACACCGCATCGCGCGCCCGGTCAAGGATCGGCGGCGGAAACGCCGTCAGCACGACCATCGCGATCGTCACCAACAGACCCAGCGCAAGGCTCAGGCGCGGCACGGGGCGGCCTTCGCGCGGGCTGTGGCGGGGACTTGCGGGGCAGATTGGGGCACGCACGACCTCCGGGGTTGGCGGGATTTGGTGGCTTTGTCGGGCGACATTGGCCGAATTTTCGTGTCGTCGCAAACCCTTCACCTGTCGCATTGACGTTTGACATCGATCCGTGTGGCGCGCGACGCTCACCCCCTCGCACGCGCGCCCTGTTACCGCCGCAAAGGACATGCGCCCATGGATATCAACATCACGATCTGGACGGCGTCCGGCCTGCTGGGTGTTATCTTCTATCTCGTGGCCTATGGCGCGTTGCAGCTTGGGTTTTTGCGCGGCTCCTCGCCAAGCTACACCATCCTCAACCTGCTGGCGGCCAGTTTCGTGCTGTTCTCGTTGATGGAGGCGTTCAACATGTCTTCGCTGTTGATCCAGATTTCGTGGATCACCTTGTCGATCATCGGCCTCGGTCGCATGGCATGGGATCGCAGCAAGACCCGCTTTTCAGAGGCCGAGCGCGCCCTGCTGGCCCGCCATTTCGCCACCCTGCCCCCGCATCTGGCGCATAGGTTGCTTAGGCTTGGGCGCTGGCAAACGCTCAGCCCTGGCACCGTCCTGACGCGGCAGGGCCAGATTGTGCACGAACTCGTCTACCTCGCCACGGGCCAGGCCCAGGTCAGTGCCCATGGCGCCCCGATGGCACGTCTTGGGTCCGGCGATTTGATCGGCGAGGTCACGATCATGCACGGGGCCGAGGCCACCGCCGATGTCGAGGTTTTGGACGAGGCGCATGTGTTCTGCCTACCGCGCGCCGCGTTGATCCGCGAATTGCGCGCCGACCATGAATTCGCGCTGGCCGTCGCGGGTGCGTTGCAGATCGAGGCGCAGCGCAAGCTTGACGCCTCCAACCGCGCGCAGGCCTTTGCCAGCGGCGGCGCGGCGGTCACCGCTCAGGGCGAGGCGGCCCGCTCCATCGGGGCCGAATAGGCCAGCTTGCGCGCCAGTTCGCGCCCGAACAGCGCCACCATCGCATTGTTGAGCGCGGGCGAGCGCGCCATGCGCGCCCGCAGCGCCGCCGCATCCACCCGCAACACCGTGCCGCCGTGCGGCAAGCTCACCGTGGCGCTCGACGGCTCGCCGGTCAGAAACGCGATCTCCCCCACAAATGCAGGCCCCGCGATGGGAAACACCTGGCCGCCCTTTTCGATCCCGATGTCCGAGGTGAAGACCAGCATCAGCGTCTCCACCGCCGCCCCCTCGCGCGTCAGAACCGCGCCAGGCGCGGCCTGCTCGCGCGTCATCATCTTGCGCAACCGCCGGAACTGCCCCGGCGTCAGCGTCGGAAACTGCCCAAAGACCTCGCGATCATCGGGCGTCATGCGCCAGGTCGTCCGCTCCAGCAGGATCGCCGCGATCAGCACCACGTTGATGCCCAGAAGCGCCACGTTCGACGCAACCGACGGCAGGATCGGATCGGCCCGGAAAAAGTAATAGCCCGCGTCGCAGACGAAGCCGCACACGACCAGCGTTCGCAGGCGCAATTCGTCGCGCACCGCAAATCCCGTCAGCTTGAACACCAACCCGATCAACAACAGCGCCAGTGACCCGTTGCCGACCATCACGGCGTCCAAGGCATCCCCCATCCGCGCGGCCCCCTCAGGTCAGGCCTGCATCCGCGAACACCGCCCCGAGCGCGCGCTTGGGCCGTGGCCCGACATGCGCGATCACCTCTGCGGCTGCTGCTACGCCCATCCGCGCGGCGATTTCCATCGTCTGACCCGTCGCCAGCCCATAAAGCACACCGGCCGCGAATTGATCACCCGCCCCCGTCGCATCCACGGGGGTCACGCGGGTCACCGGCACCTCGACCCGCGCGCCGCGGTGGATCGCCACCACCGGATCGCCCGAGCGCGTGCACACCACCGTCTCGCAAACCTCCGCCGCCTGACCCAGCGCCGCGTCCAGGTCATCGGTCTGGAACAACGACAACCACTCGTCCTCATTGCCCAAAGTGATCTCCATGTCCTGCGCAATCAGGCGCCGGAAATCATCACGGTGCCGGTCCACGCAGAACGGATCGCTGAGCGAAATACCGGCCTTGCCGCCACCTTCATGGCAGGCCCGCGCAGCGGCGGCGAAGGCGCGTTTGCCCGCGTCCTTGTCGTAGAGGTAGCCTTCTAGGAACAGGAACCGCGCCGCACCCGCGACGCTCACATCCACATCGCCTTCGTCGAAATCCGCGCCCGCGCCAAGGTAAGTGTTCATCGACCGCTCGCCATCGGGTGAGACGAAAATCATCGACCGCGATGTCGGCGGCACATCACCCGCCACCGGCGGATTGGGAAAGGCGATGCCCTCGTCCACCATGCCGCCCGCGTAGAACCGGCCCAACGCGTCGTCCTTCACCTTTCCCAGGAAGGCGGTCTTCAACCCCAGCGTGCCCACGCCCGCCACGGTATTGGCGACCGACCCGCCGGGCGTCTGCACCCGGTCCTGCATCGCGCCATACAGAATTTCGGCGCGCTCGCGTTCGACCAATTGCATGATCCCTTTCTCGATCCCCATATTGTCAAGAAAGCTGTCATCGCCGTGGCTGATCACATCGACGATGGCATTGCCGATGCCGACAAGGTCGTAGGTCTGGGTCATCTGGGGGGTCCTGTTGGGGATGGTTTGGGAGGTGTCTAGTGGCTTGGATGGCGGCTCTCAAGGGTGTTGGGGATTGCGCGAGGGGGCGTGCGTTGGGGGGGGGGGGGGCCCTCCCCCGGCGCGCGCCGCGCACTCTGGTGGGGCTCATCAATCATTTCAAAGGCACGCAGG
>CAZPJO010000264.1:2319-4328 GCA_964586895.1 uncultured Roseicyclus sp. | reverse complement strand
GTCTTCCTCAACCTGGCGGAACAGCGTGCGCACAATGGCCTGGAATTGATCGACGCGGGCCTCAAGCTGCCGGTCGCGAGCGCGCGCGATGGCGTCTTTTTGTTGGCTCAGAAGGGCCTCGGCCTCGTCGATCTTGCGGGCCACGCGGTCGTTGGTGAAAGTGTCGACGCCTTCCATACCCTTGTTGGTCAGCGGGTCGAGCCCGAAGGAAAACGAATGCAGCCCGGCCGCCAAAGCGCCCACCACACCGGCGGCAACCATTTCGCCAAGCGAAAAGGCCGAGCCGCCAAGCACCAGAAGCGCCACACCGATGCCGGTGCCGACGCTGCCGAAGATCTTGCGCGGGATCGCCGGTTTGCGAGCGACTTTCCGCTCGTTATAGGCATCCTCGGCCCGCACGCCGTCGCGCGTCAGCCACGCGGCCAGCAAAAGCATCGCGCCACCGGCCAGATCAAGCGCCATCTGGATCACACCGCCACCGCCGAAGATCGCCGGAAAGATCGTCAGCAGCGGCAAAAGGAACAGGATGTTGATCTTGGCCCCATGGCGCAGCGGTGTGCGGCCCTTGAACGGGGCCACCTCCATCCGCTGATGGGTCACGGTTTCGCGCGGGCTTTCACCGTCGCGCGCCTGCCCTGTGGGGCTGAATTCTCCGCCAAAGCGTTTCGACATGGCTCAGAGCGCTCCGAAACCGCCGAAAATCGCGCCGATGATCACAAGGCTCAGAACGAAGAAGCTGACGCCCTGAAGAAAGCTGGATGACATGATGATCGGATCCCCGTGTCGGTTTGTGGTGTCGGTGCGTTAACCTTTTACCGCACGCGCCTTCGTATTTGGCACGCCGCGCGCGCTTTGTCATCTGCAACGATATGCAGGTTCTCACGCAAAAACCAGCCATCGCTCTGCCCGGTGGCGGAACAAGGCTGACCATAGGGAAGTCGGGGGGCGCGCGCGCAGGCGCAAGGGGGAAGCGGGGGGCCGCGTTCCCCGTGGGTGCGGGCGGGGCGTCGGGCGGGGCGGCTTGACGCTGCACTGCGGCGGGCGTAACCAGCGTTGTGGCGATTTGTGAACCGGATTGCGGGCCACGTTAAACATTCCGCTAAAGAGGTCGAGGACGCCGGGACGCCCGGCGCAGCCCCCGACCATCATTCAGGCCGTTCCCATGACGCAGGGCAGGCCGCAGATTGGAGTGAGGGGCATGAAAGACGGCACCCGAAAAGAAGACACCCTTAAAAACTGGTCCAAACGCACCCGCGCGGTGCATGCAGGCGTGCGGCGCAGCCAGTACGGCGAATTGTCCGAGGCGATGTTCCTGACCCAGGGTTTCGCCTATCCCAGCGCCGAAGCCGCGGAGGCGCGCTTCATCGAGGCCGGGCCCGATGAGTTCATCTATGCGCGTTACGGCAACCCCACGGTGGCGATGTTCGAAGACCGCATCGCCGCGCTTGAAGGGGCGGAGGCGGCCTTTGCCACGGCCTCGGGCATGGCGGCGGTCAACGGCGCGCTGACCTCGATGCTGCGCGCGGGCGATCATGTGGTGTCGTCGCGCGCGCTGTTCGGGTCGTGCCATTACATCCTGGACGAGGTCCTGACGCGCTACGGCGTGGAGGTGACGTTTGTGGACGGCACCGACCTTGATCAATGGCGCGCGGCGGTGCGCCCCGACACCAAGGCGGTGTTTTTCGAGAGCCTGTCGAACCCGACGCTTGAGGTGATCGACATCCCCGCGGTGGCCGAGATTGCGCATGCCGTCGGCGCGACGGTGATCTGCGACAATGTCTTTGCGACGCCGGTGTTCTCGGACGCGATTGCGCAGGGCGTTGATGTCCTTGTCTATTCCGCCACCAAACATATCGACGGGCAGGGGCGCGCCTTGGGTGGCGTCATTCTTGGAACCAAAGAGTATATTCGCAAAACGGTTGAACCTTACATGAAGCACACCGGTGGTTCGATGTCGCCGTTTACGGCGTGGGTGACGCAATCCGAGCGGATGGAACCACTGGGTGGGG
>CAZPJO010000264.1:0-2309 GCA_964586895.1 uncultured Roseicyclus sp. | reverse complement strand
ATCGACGGGCAGGGGCGCTGCCTTGGCGGTGTGATCCTCGGCACACAGGATTTCATCCGCAAGACGGTCGAGCCTTACCTGAAACATACCGGCGGCGCGATGAGCCCGTTCAACGCCTGGGTGATGCTGAAATCGATGGAAACCATGGATCTGCGGGTGCGCGCGCAGGCGGCCACCGCCATTGCGGTGGCGCAGGCGCTTGATGATGCGGACGGCGTGGCGCGGGTGATCTTTCCCGGCCTGCCCTCGCATCCGCAACACGCGCTGGCGCAGACGTTGATGGAACAGCCCGGCACCGTCATCGCATTGGAGATCGAAGGCGGGCAGGCGGGGGCGTTTGCCTTCCTCAACGCGCTTGAGATCGTGACGATTTCCAACAATCTGGGCGATGCGAAATCCATCGCCACCCATCCCGCGACGACCACGCACCAACGCCTCAACGATGCGCAGCGCGCGGAGGCCGGCATTTCGCCGGGGCTGGTGCGCTTGTCGATCGGGTTGGAAGATGCCGACGACCTGATCGCGGACCTGACGGGGGCATTGGTGCGGGCATGAACGGGCTGATCATACGACCCTACCGCCCGTCGGATGCCATTGGACTGGCGACGTTGTTCCACCGCGCGGTGCAGGAGGGCGCGGCGGGCCATTACACGCCCGAACAGCGCACAGCCTGGTGCGACAGCCCGCCGACATCGGCCGGATGGCGCGCCCGCGTGGAAGAGGCCGAGACATTGGTCGCCGAGCACGGCGGCGCGCAACTGGGCTTCATGACGATGGATATGGACACCGGCTATCTCGATTTCGCCTATGTCGCGCCTGAGGTGATGGGCCGGGGCGTGGCGGCGGCGCTTTATACGGTGCTGGAAGGGCGCGCCCGGGGGCGCGGCCTGATCCGGCTTGAGACCGAGGCGAGCCTTCTTGCGCAGCCGTTTTTCGCGCGGCAGGGCTGGCGCGTGGTGCAGGCGCAGGAAATCGTGCGCGCGGGCGTCTCCATCCCCAATGCGCGGATGGAAAAGCGGCTGGTGCAACGGTTCGCGGCGGCATGAAAAAGGCCCTGATCCTGCAATTGCGCCCCGAGGATGAGGCCGCGGACGAGGAATTCGGCGCGTTTCTGGCGCGCGGTGGTCTGTCGGCGGATCGGGTGGCGCGGATCCGGCTGGATCAGGCGCCGCTGCGCGCTTTGGCGTTGGATGATTACGCGGCGGTGATCGTGGGCGGCGGTCCGGGCTGCATCAGTGATGATCCGACGGACAAGGACCCGCTGGAGGCGCGGATCGAGGCCGATATCATGGGGCTGATGCCGGAGGTTCTGGCGCGTGACATGCCGTATCTGGGGTGCTGCTATGGGATGGGCATTCTGGGTGCGGCCCTTGGCGCGCCGGTGGGCAAGGGGCGATATGGCGAGGCGATCGGCGGCGTGGATTGCACTGTGACCGACGCGGGCGCGCGCGATCCCCTGCTGGCCGGATTGCCCGCGCGGTTCCGCGCCCTGGTCGGCCACAAGGAGGCGGTGGAAGAGCTGCCCGACGGCACGGCGCATCTGGTGGCCTCCGGCCCCTGTCCGTTGCAGATGATCCGCGCGGGGCGCAATGTTTACGCGACGCAGTTCCACCCCGAGGCGCGCGGCGAGAATTTCGCGCAGCGCATCGCGATCTACAAACATCGCGGCTATTTCGCACCGGAAGACGCGGAGGCGTTAACCAATGCGGTTCTGGATGAAACGATTTGCGTGCCCGAGCGCATCCTGCACGGTTTTGTGAAGCGTTACCTGGGGTAAGGCGAGCGTCGCCGGGCAAGGGGCTGAAATATCGGAAAAAAATGATCCGGGCGCCGGGCGCTAGCGTAGAACAATCGTAAAACAAGACTTTTCGTATGCGGCACTTGCCCCATATTGGGAGTTCCACACAGCCAGAGAAAGGGTGGCACATGAACGTGCATGTTAAGACCGCCGAGAACAGCCCGAGTGATGCCGACGCACAACAAGCGCTTGCGCTGTTGGCGCAATGGGCCGAGGCCGCAGGGCGCGACCGGATGGACGCACTCGACCCGGAGGTGGCCCGCATGGTGCGCGCCCGAAATTACCCCGAGTTTGCGCGCGATTATCCCGCCGATTTCAAGGTTGATGAGGCTTACAAGGCCACGCTGCCCGACCTGCAGAACGGGCCATCAAGCCTGATCAAGGGCGAAAACCGGCGGATTCAGCATGTCGGTATCTCGAACTTCCGCCTGCCGATCCGGTATGCGGTGCAGGGCGGCGGCGAGACGATGCTTGAGACCTCGGTGACGGGCACGGTGAGCCTTGAGGCCGA
>CAZPJO010000263.1:294-4332 GCA_964586895.1 uncultured Roseicyclus sp. | reverse complement strand
CATGATCACCGGGTTCATCCGTCTCGAGGGGCAGACAGTGGGCGTGGTCGCGAACCAGCCGATGGTGCTGGCCGGCTGTCTCGACATCGACAGCGCGCGGAAGGGCGCGCGGTTTGTGCGGTTCTGCGACTGCTTCGAGATTCCGATCCTGAGCCTCGTCGATGTGCCCGGGTTCCTGCCCGGCACGGCGCAGGAATATGACGGGGTGATCAAACATGGCGCGAAGCTTCTGTTCGCTTATGGCGAGGCGACGGTGCCGAAGGTCACGGTGATCACGCGCAAGGCCTATGGTGGGGCGTATGTCGTGATGGCGTCCAAGCATCTCAAGGCGGATGTGAACTATGCCTGGCCGACGTCGGAGATTGCAGTGATGGGCGCGAAGGGGGCGGTGGAGATCCTGCACCGCGCGGACCTTGGCGATGCCGGCAAGATCGCGGCGCGCACCGCGGAATACGAAGACCGCTTTGCCAACCCGTTCGTGGCCGCCGAGCGGGGCCATATCGACGAGGTGATCCAGCCCCATTCGACGCGCCGCCGTGTGTGTCGCGCGTTCGCAGCCCTGAGGCGCAAGACGCAGACCCGGCCCTGGAAAAAGCACGACAACATCCCGTTGTGAAGGAAGGCCGTAAATGATCCGTGCGCTCATATTCCTGATAGGTGTCGGTGTGATCGGCGGGGCGGCCTATTGGGTCCTGGCCCCGCAAGACACCTCGGCCAAGCTGTGCCCGCTGGACGACAGCGGCTCCGCGCCGTCCGGGCGCACGCTTGCGTTGTGTGATGTGATTTATGAGGTGCAGCCGAACAATACGACCTGGGCTGTGGTCCGTGTTTTGGATCCGGGGCTTGTGACCAATGTCGGCCACGACGACCATGATTGGGCCTGCACCCTTTGGGGGTTGCCCGCCGCCGACGCAAACCCGCAACCGACACGGATCGTTGTGCAAATGATGGCCGAGCCGTTTGAACGCGGTGAGCCCGCCCCGGGGATAACCCAGTCGATCGAAGCATATTCGATTTCGAATGACACCTGTCAGTGGGAGCTTTTGTAATGCAACCACAACACCTTGTGCCTCGACGTTCATCCACTATCCTTTGTGATGCAACTGAGTCACAGACCGTAATCCTTTGTGGAAAGGTCTGTGGAGAAACTGTGAGGCAATGTATCGTCGTCGTTAGCTGCGCAACTGCAGCTGTACCTCGGATCGTGGCCGGGTCGCATGGCTTCCCGCCTATTGGCCCGGTCACACCGCGAGGCAACAAAAACAAGAAAACGGCACGGGCGGAATTGCAGACGTCGCCTCTGTCGCAAAAAAGGCAGGTCCACTGGCTCTATCCCCCAGCTAGCCAGGGCAGACCGAATTTCCTAACCGGGCGAGGCGCGAGCTTTGCCCGGTTTTTCCACTCGGATCTCGCGCCATGTTGAAGCACAGGGGCTTTCCCGGGCGGCTTCCGGGTACGGATTTTCAGTTCACAATTCGTCGCGACAACAAGTCGGGCGCCACCAAGTTGGTCGCGCGGGATCGCTACGCGGATCGCAGGCCAGCCGACCGGCGCGCGGATGCGGGCTTTATGGAAGCGCTGTGGATGCATTTTGGCGATCAACCCTTCGAGCGCGGCAATCTTGATGCGGGTCGGTTGAGCTGGCTATTGGGGCGCGAGGTCATTCCCGCCGAGGACCCATTCGATGCCGAAAGCTACGAGGCCTTGCTGCGCATCGACGAGGGCCGTGCGCGCGCCGCTTTTCCCGAAGCCTTTGACGGCACCGGCATATGGGGGGAGTGATCGGCATGTTTTCGCCAGAGCCATCCCGATTTGAGCGGCCCGTCGCGCAGATTGCGACACCGCTGCGTGCCCCGCTATCGGGTGATGCGAATCCTGCCAGTGTTGGCATGTCGGCCCAAGTCCCCAGTTGTACCTATCGGGCCGACACCTACAAGACGTGTTACCCTTCCCCTTCACGGCGGTCGGCTGGCTTGCCCAACCGGCCGCCTTTTTTCGCTCAAAAGACTGCCGAAAAACTCCGGCCTTATCCGATCGCCAAATCGTGTGTAAAAGCGATGCCACGAGGTCATTCGACAGGAGACGCATCACAATGCGCACGAAACTCAAAATCACTGCCCTGTTTGCGGCCATGTTGGCCGTCTCGGGCTGCGTCGCATCGGATATCGAACGCGCAGGCGCAGGCGCGCTTATCGGCGGGCTTGGTACCGCGGCGGTCGGTGGATCGGTCGCCACGGGGGTCGCTGTTGGTGCCGCTGCCGGTGCTCTTTGCGACGACGTCAACCTTTGCTGAAGCGCGACCGCGCAGGTTGCGGGCGCAAGAAAACCGCCGGGTGCCGACACGGGCCACCCGGCGATCTTTTTTGCGTCTTGCTTCTGCTCAGGCGTCCCAACGACGCCTGAACAAAGCTTTACACGCCTCAGAAACGCAGCGTCGCCGAGAGGCCGATACGGTCCGCCTCGGCGCTGTCCAGCGGCCCTTCGCTCTCGATGCGAATGTATTCCGCGCCATAGCTCAGAGACTCGATCGGCGAGTAGAAGGCGTTGATGTGCAGCGACTCCAACTGGTCGAACCCGCCGGGCAATCCGCCCGTGGTCGGCAAGTCGTAATCCGTCATGCCATAAGCGAAACCGGCGCTCCATTGATCCGAAATCTGTTGCCGGAATTCGAAAGTCACGCTGTCGGACTCGTTTTCAACACCACCGACCTGACGCGCGCCGCCGCCAATCAGAATATTGCCAAGGCCTTCGCCCGTCGTAAGCGTTGTGGTAAACGCGCCGCCCTCCCACGGATTGAGGCTTCCGGAAAGCGTAACGCCATAGGTGTCGAATTCATCGCCTGCCTGCTCGAACGTTCCGGCCAATACAGCCGCGCGAACAGAGAACAAATCGGTGCCGTAGAAGGCCGCCGCGGTGAAGACGGGATCGGTGCTATTGTCAGCGCCTGCGCTTTCTTCAAGCGATGCCGACAGCTCAAGCCCATTGCCATTGCGGTACGTATATCGCGCCTGTGGCACACGCGCGAAGGTAACACCCACGGGGCCATTGAAATCGGCCGAGGTTGGGTAGTGGACCAATGGCATGAAGTTGCTCCAGAACTGACCAAGCAACACTTCATGCGCTCCGGAGGTCAGGCGGATATTGGCGTGGCGCAGGCGCAGGTTTGGCGATTGGCTCTGATCTCCGCCAGAACCGAAAAGGTCGAATTCAAGCTGCGCGGCAACGCTGCCGAAGGACGTGCTGGTGTTGCTTCGCACACCAAAGCGCGACACCCGCACCGAAGTATCGAACTCCGAGTCCTCGACTGCAAAGGTCGGGTCGCCCACACGGCCCGCGCGGGTCAGGTCACCCTGGGCAAAGTCGAAATCAGCGAAGGCTTCGGCGCGCACGAAGCCGTAGATCGTGACCGAGGTTGCCTCCGAAAGGGCGAAGCTCAACCGGCCAACGCCATGCCGCTCGCCGATTTGGTCGAAGTCGCCCAGGCTTTCGACACTGTTGAACACAAAACCACCCTGGGTGGTCGCCGTCGCCTGTTCCGCTTCAAGCGCGGCAATGCGCGTCTCAAGGATTTCGATCTGGCTTTGGGCAAGCGCCGGAGCGGCCATGAGGCAGGCGCTGCCCAAAATGGCTGTGGCACTGAGGCGTGCGGCTTTCGACTTGATCGGCATGTTTCGGTATCCCCCTTGGGTTGTGTAACGCCGCCGGAATTGGCCGCGCAGGGGGACGATTGCATACCATCGTGTTCACATCATTTCACAGACCGGCGAGCCGGTTGTGAGCGCAGATTCCGTTGCCGTGGCGACACAAAAATATATCAAAATCAAGCCGTTGTGATTTCTTGTGAGGGAGTCGTGATCATGGATCACGCGCAACGGCCGAATGGGACAGCCCGTGGCACAAAAACAGGGCCGCAGCGCGAGGAAGAGGAAGACACATGTTCAAGAAACTGCTGATCGCAAACCGGGGCGAGATTGCCTGCCGCGGCATCAAGACCGCCAAGCGCATGGGGATCCCCACGGTGGCCGTGTATTCCGATGC
>CAZPJO010000263.1:0-284 GCA_964586895.1 uncultured Roseicyclus sp. | reverse complement strand
CGATGCCGACGCGCAGGCGTTGCACGTCAGGATGGCCGATGAAGCGGTTCATATCGGCCCGCCACCCGCGGCCGAGTCGTATATCGTGATCGACAAGATCATGCAGGCCATTCGCGACACCGGCGCCGATGCGGTGCATCCGGGCTATGGCTTCCTGTCCGAGAACCGGATGTTCGCCGAGGCGCTTGAGGCCGAAGGTGTGGCCTTTGTCGGCCCGCCCGCCAGCGCCATCGAGAGCATGGGCGACAAGATCACCTCCAAGAAAATCGCGCAGGAGGCCGGGG
>CAZPJO010000262.1:2150-4334 GCA_964586895.1 uncultured Roseicyclus sp. | reverse complement strand
GCGCCATGTCGAGAACGCGGTGAAGATCGCCAAGTGGCTGGAGGCCGACAGCCGCGTTGATTTCGTGACCTATGCGGGGCTGGAAAGCTCGCCCTATTTCCACCGCGTGAAAGATGTCTGCCCCAAGGGCGCGGGCGCGCTGTTCACCTTTGCGCTGAAGGGGGGATACGACGCCTGCATGAAGCTGGTCGATTCGCTTGAAATCTTCAGTCACGTGGCGAATTTGGGCGACACACGCAGCCTGATCATCCATTCCGCCTCGACCACGCACCGGCAATTGACCCCCGAACAGCAGGAAGCCGCCGGGGCGGCGCCCAACGTCGTTCGCGGCTCCATCGGCACCGAAGATGCCGACGACCTGATCGCCGATCTCGACCGTGCGCTCAGCGCCGCGACCGCATAGGAAGAGAAAATTAACCAGTTTCGCGTTAGGTTTAGGCCCGGCGCGACCATTCCGCCCAAGGGGGCGCGGTCGCATCACGACTGCGCCCCCTTTTGCGAGGCGGGCAAAAGATTTACACTTGTACGCGTTGGGCGGACCCGTGCGGCGACGCAATGGTTTTCCCCCGGCACAAATCCCTGTAGAAGGGGGCGATTGTGGCGTTCGCGCAACGCCCGGATACAATTGACTGAGGTCTGACTTGACGGTGAATATCGCACTCTTCCTTTCGGCAGACGGCATCGCGCTGGCCCATCGCCAGACCGCGGGCCATTGGGCCATGATCGGTGAGACGCCGCTGGCCATCGACGACCTCGATGGTGCGCTTGGTGCCCTGCGCGCGGAGGCCGTCGCGCGCGAGGGCGAAGATTTCAAGACGCTGCTCGTCCTGCCCGATGATCAGATGCTCTATACCTCGCTCACGGTGCCGACCGCCGACCCGGAACTGACCGCCTTCCGTATCGAAGAAGGTCTCGACGGCATGACACCCTATGCCGTGACCGAGCTGGAATACGATTGGCGCATGTTGGAGGAAGACCGCGTCTCGATCGCGGTCGTGGCCCGCGAAACGCTGGACGAGGCAAAGGGATTCGCTGCGCAATACGGCTTCATTGGCGCAGGTTTCGCCGCCATGCCCCCGATGCAACGCTTCCCCGGCGTGCCGACCTTCGCCGTCGATGCGGATGCCGGTGATTTCGGCTTTTCCGCCGATGGCATCGCTTTTGGGCCGGATCGCCATGGCCAACCCGACCCTGAGCCCGAGCCGGAACCAGAGCCCGGGATCCCCGCAGAGCCCGCAGTAGACGCCGCGCCCGAAGCGCCAGAAGACACAGCGCCGGAACCCGCCCCGGTCGACATTGCGCCCGAACCAGCACACTCTTCCGACCCGGTCCCGGAGGCCCCCGCGCCTGCACCCCTGCCCGAGACTCTGGCAGATGAGCTGCCCGAGGTGCCCGAGGTGCCGGTGATCGACGACATCACCACGCCGATCCAACCCCTCGCCGACGACAGCGCGGGCACAGATCTGTCGCTTGACGAGGCCTTGCCGCCCGCCCCGTCGCCCGCCGCGCAAGAGGCCCGCCAGCGGGCGCGCATCATCCGTGGCGAGGCGTCCACACCGGTTGCGTCGTCGGGGTCCGAGCCACAGGTCACCGCAGAGCGCGGCACGGTCGCGCCCTCCGACACGGGCAAGGGCTCTCTCGTGGGTCAGCGCAGCGCGCGCATTGACCTCGCCGCCGCCGAAAAGGCCGATGCGCCTTCTGTGCCGACGCCAGAAATTGACGCTGATACAGGCCCCGGCAAGGCCGGAATGCCGCGTCTGGCCGAACAGCTACAGCGCGTGCGCAGCGCCAGCAAAACCAAGCCCAAAGGCGATGCCGGTGGCGCGCCGCAAACCCGCCCCCGCGTCGAGATCGAGCCGCGTCCGCCCGAAGAGACCGCCGCGCAGGGCTTGGGCGACCGCCCCTCTCCGTTCGCCGAACCGCCGCAGCGTTCGACCGATCCCGCGCCTGCAAGCGGTACCCGCAAAAGCGGCCTTGGCGGGGCGCTGCGCGGCCTCGGCGGCGCGGCCGCCCCCACCGGCAGGGCCGCAACCGGCGCAGCTTCGGGCGGTTTCTTCAGCCGCAACCGCGCCAATGCCACCGCCCCTGAT
Organism: uncultured Roseicyclus sp.; assembly: GCA_964586895.1. Taxonomy (GTDB): domain Bacteria; phylum Pseudomonadota; class Alphaproteobacteria; order Rhodobacterales; family Rhodobacteraceae; genus Gymnodinialimonas. The sequence continues at coordinate 2,244 of CAZPJO010000262.1, read as the reverse complement.
CAGGCGCAAAATACCGCCGCCGCGACCGATGATACCGCCACGATGGCCGAAGACGGCACCTTTGCCTCCGGCCTTCTGGCGCGCAAATCCGTGC
>CAZPJO010000262.1:0-2140 GCA_964586895.1 uncultured Roseicyclus sp. | reverse complement strand
CCGCGGGGCCGTCGTTCAAGACCGGCCTCGTTCTGACGGTGATCCTGTTGCTCTTGTTGGCGCTGGTCGCGATCTGGTCGGCGGTGTTCCTGCCCAACGGCACGGTCGCGCGGCTCTTCGGGTTTGGCGGGGCCGACACGCAAACCACCGCCGCCGCCCCTTCAACCGTGCAAGCGCCCGATGTCTTCACCGCCACCCCCGACATCGGCGGCACCGCCGCCCCGACCCTTGAAGATGAGGCCGCCGCCGACGGCATGGATCTGGCCGCCCTTCCCGATGCGGCGGACGGCGCCCTCCCCGTTGAGGCACTGTCTGAGACGCTCGCCGACACGCCCCTCGCGGCCGCGGACGAGGGCGGGACGCAGGCTCAGGCCGAACTGCCCGATATCGACGCCGACTTCGATCTGCCGCCCCTGCCGCCCATCGATCAGGGGCAAAACCCCTCCGTCGAAGAGGCCGAAGCGCTTTATGCCGAAGACGGCATCTGGGCCCGCTCGCCGGATCGCCCCGACCTGCGCCCGTTCGATTTGCTCGACAGCATCTACACCGCGTCCATCGACCCGCAAATCTCCGCCCTTGATGCCGTGGCCCTGCCCGAGCCGGGCGTCAATCCCGGCGAATTGCTGCGCCGCGTCCCGCCCCCGCCGCCCTTCGGAACCGAATTCAGCTTGACGGATCAAGGTCTTGTGGCTGCCACCTCGCAAGGCGTCGTGACCCCCGAAGGGGCCTTCGTCGTCGCCGGCGCGCCCCCCGTCTTCGCCCGGCAGCGCCCGCGCGAAATCGCCGATCCCACCCTCGCGATCGAGGTGGGCGATGCCGTTCTGCGCACCTTCCGCCCGACCGAACGGCCCGCGAACCTGTCCGAATTGCGCGAACGGCAGGTGCTGGGTGGCCTGACGACCTCCGAATTGGGCGAACGTCGCCCGCCCGCGCGTCCGCAATCGCCGCAAGAAGCCGCCGCTGCCGCCTCGCTGTTTCCCGCCGAAGACGGCGCCACGGACACCGAAACCGCCGCTGCCGCGACCGGCCCGGTTCCCGACGCTGACGTCACCGCCGCCCTTGAGGCCGCCATCGGCGGGACCGAGTTGGCCGTCACGCGCTCGCGCCTGCCCGCCACCCGGCCGTCGAACATCTCGCAAATCGTCGCCAGCGCCGACCGCCAGCCGACCGCAGCCCCCACCGCCGTGGCCGCCGCCGCGGTCGCGCCCGGCCCGGACATCCCCTCCAACGCAGACGTCAGCCGCGCCGCGACCCAACGCGACGCCATCCGCTTGCGCAACGTGAACCTGATTGGCGTCACCGGCACCAATTCCGACCGCCGCGCCCTCGTGCGCCTGTCTTCGGGCCGCTTCGTGCGCGTCTCTGTCGGCGACCGCCTGGACGGGGGCCGCGTCGCCGCAATTGGCGAAACCACGCTGCAATATGTCCGCAGCGGTCGCACCGTCACACTCGAGATCCCCGGCTAGGGCACGCAGCAACACGTCTGCGACGAGAGCCGCAGGCTCGAGGAGGCGTGACCAACCCAACCCTCACAAAAGCAAAATCACCGCCAAGCCAAGGAACGAGAAGAACCCGACCACATCCGTCACCGTGGTCACAAACGCCCCCGACGCCAGCGCCGGGTCGATCCGCAGCCGCTCCAACACGACCGGCACCAGGATCCCCGCCAAGCCCGCCACCAGCAGGTTGATCACCATCGCAGCCCCGATCACCACACCCAGTAGCGGCGTGCCGAACCACACCACCCCCACGATCCCCATCACCACCGCAAAGACCGCCCCGTTGATCAGGCCCACACCGGCCTCCCGCGTGACCACCCGCATCAGGTTCGATGATGTCAAATCTTTCGTCGCAATCGCCCGCACCGCCACCGTCCCGCGTTCCCGCCCATCGACGCCACGATCGGCATCAGGACCGCCAACGCCACGATCTGCGCAATCGCCGCCTCGAATTGCGCGATCACCAGCGACGCGAGGATCGACGTGATCAGGTTCACGAACAACCACGGAAACCGCTGCTTCGTCGTCTCCAACACACCATCCGACAGGCTCGATTCCTCGCCCACACCGGCCAGACGCAGGATGTCTTCCTCCGCCTCCAGATCCTGCACGATCATCGCGTCATCGATTGTGATCACACC
>CAZPJO010000261.1:445-4361 GCA_964586895.1 uncultured Roseicyclus sp. | reverse complement strand
ATCATGCTGTTCCTTCGAGATCGTAAGCCCCGTCACCCGCAGCCCGCGTTCCTTCGCGGCATATTCCGCAAACCCGCCCCAACCGCAGCCGATCTCCAACACATGCTCGCCGGGCTGCGCGCCCATTTCATCGACCATCTGTTTGTATTTGGCGATCTGTGCTGCCTCCAGGCTCTCTTGCCCGGTCTCGAACAGCGCGCTGGAATAGGTCATCGTATCATCGAGCCACAACGCATAGAAATCATTACCCAGGTCGTAATGCGCCGAGATGTTCTTTTTCGCCTGTCGTTTGGAATTCGACTGCAACCAGAACCGGAATTTCTCATACGCCCGGATCAGGCCCATCCCCAGAAAGCCGTCATAAACCTCGTCATTGTCGGCATGGACCACATCGAGGAACGCCTGCAAATCCGGCGTCGACCACCATTCATCCAGGTAAGCGTCGCAAAAGCCCAGATCCCCCTCGCGGATCAGGCGCGCGAAGATATCGACATTGTGGATGTTCAACTCGCCCACCGGGCCAGGCTTGTCGCCTTCCACACGGAACACACGCCCATCGGGCAGACGGAAATCGATGCGCCCGTGGTCCAGCCGCTGCGCCTGTTCGAAGACGGCCTTGAAATAGCGCGGCAGATCACGCTGCCCCTCAAGTGATGTCAGTGCGGTCATTTTTTTCCCTTTATCCCGCGTTACCTTTGCGAGGCGCGGTGCCCCGGGGCAAGCCCCGAATGATTGTCAGTGTAAGTGATACACGACACGATCCTGTCAGAAGTTTCGCGTCTCATAAGCATGAAGCGCGCGTTTGCGGCCCTCGGCGGCGCTCACGATGGGCTCGGACGGATAGCCATCCTCGCGCGCCATCGACCAGCTGCGCGGGATCGCCTTGAAGTAATCCAGCGCCGTCTCGGGCGGTGCGTTGGTGATTTCGGCCAGCCAGCGCATGCGATACCGCCCCGCCTTGTCGAATTTCTCGGCCTGGGTTTCGGGGTTGAAGACGCGAAAATAGGGCGTCGCATCCGGCCCTGAGCCCGCCGACCACTGCCAGCCCATCGCGTTCGACGCCGGGTCCCAATCCACAAGGCAGTCCTCGAACCAATCCATCCCGATCTTCCAATGGCACATCAAATGCTTCGTCAGGTAGGACGCCACCAGCATCCGCGCGCGGTTGTGCATCCGCCCCGTCACATACATCTCGCGCATCGCGGCATCGACAATCGCCATGCCCGTGCGCCCCTGTTTCCAGGCCTTCACCTCGGCCGTGCGCGCGTCGGTGTTCCAGGCGAACGCATCCCATTCGGGGCGCCAATTGCCGGTCGTTATGCGCGGTGTGTGATAGACGAGGTGATAGGCGAAATCGCGCCAGACGACCTCCTTCAGGAACGTCTCGGCCCCCGCCTTGCCCTCCTCCATCGCGCGCTGCCCCGCCCACCAGCACGCGCGCGCGGAAATCTCGCCATAGGCCAGGTTTTCCGACAGAAGCGAGGTGGCGTTCTTGGCAAGGTTGTCGCGCGCGTCGGTGTAATCGTCGATGCCATGGCCGATGAAATTGGCCAGCCGCCCGCGCGCCGCCGCTTCGCCCACGTTCAGGTGCGGCGCCACGATTTGCGCGCCCCGCTCCATCGCTGCGCCAAGCTTCCAGTCGCGGATATCATCGCTCGCCGGATAACTCTCGGGCGCGGGGATCTTCGGCGCGCTCAACGCAGCACCCGGATCGCGCGCGCGCACCGATTTCCAGAACGGCGTGTAAACCTTGTAGAACGACCCGGACCCGGTCTCGACCGTCCATGGCTCGAACAGGACATGGCCATTGTGACTGACCGCGCCCACGCCGTCGTCCTTCAGCGCGGCTTTCACATCCGCGTCGCGGGTGCGGTTATCGGGGTCGTAAAGCCGGTTCCAATGCACCGCCTTGGCCCCCGTCTCTTTGATCAGCGCGCGCAAACATTCCAGCGCCGGACCCCGCCGCAGGACAAGCTTGGATCCTGCCTCCGCAAGCGCTTCGGCAAAGGCCTCGACCCCAAGGCCAAGACGCCATTTCGGGGCCGCGCCGTGGCCTTCGACCACCGCGTCGCACAGGAAAACCGGGATGACCGGACCACCGGCCTCGCAGGCCGCGACCAGCGCGGGATTGTCGGACAAGCGCAGGTCACGGCGCGCCCAGTAAAGGATCGGGGAAGACATGAAACGTGGTTAACACCCTGTTAATGCGGCAAAAAGTTTCGCATGCGAAACCGTTAACGTTAACCTAGCGCCACCCCCGATTGCGTCGAGTGTTTCGTATCGTGCAGCGCGTTATTCGATCGCTTCGACCAGGACCAGATCGCGTTCCGACGCGCCTTGAGCATGGCTCAACGCCTCCTGATAGGTCGCGCTTTCATAGCAGGCATTGGCCGCTTCGAGGCTCGGGAAATGCGCCACCACGTTGCGCGGATGGGCGCGGCCCTCCTTCTGGATCGCGGTGCCGCCGCGCGCCTTGAAGGTGCCGCCGTGGGCGGTGATCGCCTCGGTCGCGAGGGCGGCATATTTGCCATAGGCCGCGTCGTCGCTGACCGTGACATGTGCAATCCAATAAGCTCCGGGCATCTCTCAAACTCCTTCGATAAAGGTTCTCGCCGCGGCAATCGCGCCCTCGGCTTGTGAGGCATCCGCCCCGCCGCCCTGCGCGAAATCGGGTCGGCCACCGCCGCCCTTTCCGCCAAGCACCGGGGTCGCCGCGCGCACCAGATCGACCGCGCTGATCCGGTCGGTCAGGTCGTCGGTCACGCCTGCGGCCACCGCCGCCTTGCCCCCCGCATCCGCGATCAAAAGCACCGCGCCGGATCCAAGGCGCGCCTTGTGTTCATCCACGATCCCGGCCAGATCCTTGCCCGTCACGCCCGACAAGGCCTGCGCGTGGAAGGCAATGCCATTAACCTCTGCCGCCTCGGGCGCGCTGGCGCCGCCGGCCATGGCCAATTCCCGGCGCAATTGCGCAACCTCGTTTTCCAGCTTCTTGCGATCGTCCTTGAGCGCCTTCACCCGGTCAAGCACCTCAACCGGCTGCGCGTTCAACTCCAACGCCAACGCGCCCATCCGGCTGTCCTGCTGGCTCAGATACTCGAACGCCGCCGGTCCGGTCAGCGCCTCGATCCGCCGCACGCCCGCCGACGACGCGCTGTCGCCAAGGGTCACGAAGACCCCGATATCGCCCGTGCGCCCGACATGGGTGCCGCCGCACAGCTCCAGCGAATAGGCATCGCCGCCCGTCCCCTTACCGGACCCGTTGAGCCTGCCCATCGACACAACCCGCACCTCATCACCGTATTTCTCGCCGAACAGCGCCTGCGCGCCCAGATCCCGCGCATCGTCGGGCGTCATGATCCGCGTCTCCACCGGGGCATTTTGCCGAATGAAATCATTCACCTCGGCCTCGACCTTGGCCAATTCCTCGGCGCTCAAGGCCTTGCCATGGCTGAAGTCGAACCGAAGCCGATCCGGCGCGTTGAGCGAGCCGCGCTGCGCCACGTGATCGCCAAGCGCGCGCCGCAAAGCCTCGTGCAACAGGTGCGTGGCAGAGTGATTGGCCCGGATCGTCGTGCGGCGGGTATGATCCACCACCAACTCCGCGCCCTGCCCCGTCTTCACCTCGCCCTCGATCACCTTGCCGATGTGCAGGAACACGTCCGCCACCTTGCGCGTGTCGCGCACCTCGACCACGCCCGTCTCGGTCCGGATCGTGCCCGTGTCGCCAACCTGCCCGCCGGATTCCGCGTAAAACGGCGTCTGGTTCAGGACAACCGTCACCTCGCCTTTGGCCGCGTCCATCGTCGCGCCATCGCCCACCAACGCAAGGATCTGTCCCTCCGCCACTTCGGTGTCGTAGCCCAGGAATTCGCTGAGCCCATGCGTCTCGGCGATGTCGAACCAGATCGTCGCA
>CAZPJO010000261.1:0-435 GCA_964586895.1 uncultured Roseicyclus sp. | reverse complement strand
ATCCGCCGCATCGCCCGAGCCGGACCACGCCGCGCGGGCCTTGGCCTTCTGCGCGGCCATGGCGGTGTCGAACCCGTCTGTGTCCACGCCACGCCCCTGTTCGCGCAGCGCATCCTGCGTCAGATCAAGTGGGAAGCCGTAGGTATCATAGAGCTTGAACGCCGCCTGCCCGGGCAATTCGGCCCCCTCCGGCAAGCGCCCCAATTCATCATCCAGAAGCTTCAGACCGCGATCCAGCGTCTGCCGGAAGCGCTCCTCCTCAAGCTTCAGCGTCTCGGTGATCAGCGCCTGCGCCTGGCCCAGTTCCGGGTAGGCCTGTCCCATCTGGCTCACCAGCGCGGGCACAAGGCGATACATCAACGGATCCTTCGCCCCCAACAAATGCGCATGCCGCATCGCGCGCCGCATGATCCGCCGCAAGACATACCCGCGCCC
>CAZPJO010000260.1:2405-4366 GCA_964586895.1 uncultured Roseicyclus sp. | reverse complement strand
CTCGCCTTGGAATAGGCGGCAATCACGGGCCTGGCGGCTTCGAAATGCGCCTCGTCGCCGCCTTTGCTCCCGCCAATGACCTGACCGATTACGACCCCACCGGCCGTGCCCTCGGCAGCCTGCGCGCAGGGCTCCGCCGCATGGCCGAGGCCTGGGTCCTCCGCCGCGCCATCGTCGACGAACTCGACCAGGGTCACCCCGTCATGGTGCTTGGCGATTTCAACGATGGCGAACATGCCGTCTCATCGGAAATCATCACCGGCGAGGCGCCGTTCAAGAATTACGCCTGGATGCTCCGCCACGACGCCCAGACGCCGCGCGACCGCTATTCCGACGAAGAAAACGAACAGATCACGCAGGCCATACAATCCGTCCGCCTGCATTCCGCCGAAAGCGTCTTTGCCCGCAAATCCCGCCGCGACATGGTCTATACCTCGGCCTTCGGCGGCGTCTACGAAAGCATCGATCAGATCTTCATGTCCCGCCATTTCCACCCCGACAACCCCGACCGGCTGGCCGAGATGGAATACTTCTCCGTCCTCAACGACCACATCACCGACGGCTCCCACCCCGAAGCCCCCTACAACAAACTGGCCTCCGACCACGGACAGATTATTGCGCATATGCGGTTGCGGGGGTGAGGGGGGCGTTAATTTCGCAATCCCATGTCACTTCTTGCTTGCCGTAGATCGATCTTCGCTTTGACCCCATGCTTCTCCAAGAGATGCAGGAGGTTCGATCCGGTCATCAGCGTCAGTGGCTTATCCGCCACAAATTTATAGGCGTCCGGCCCATAATCTGCGGTCGTTACAAGGATACCCTTGATCGCTCCCTCGTTGATTGTCGTGCCGTACAGGTCTCTTACGGCCGCAACGCCAACCGTGCGCGTATATCGTTTCGCTTGAATGATGATTTTCCCGCCGCTGATCGGATCAGGGTCAAAGGCCACCGCATCGACGCCGCCATCGCTGCTGGATTGCGTAACGCGGACCTCGCCGCCACGGGAGGCGAATTCCCTTTCGAAAACCTCGCGCACCAGATGCTCAAACTCTTCCCAATCCATTGCCGCCAAATTCGTAGCGCCATCATCGGACAGATCGACTGCCTTTGCGTCCACAAAACGTTTGTCCGCCTTTTCAAAGGCAATGACCGGTGCAATAGGCGTTAACCCAACAAGCGAGGCCGCAGAAACCCCTTTGAGCGATTTGAAACACGCCTTTGGATCAACTTGCCCAAGGTTTATCGCTAGGAATTCGTCCTTTTGTGCCGCGACCGAAAGAATGGTCGATGTCACCTCTTGTCCCGTCGCCCGGTCAATTGATTGCGTCCAGCCGTTGAACGCGACCGTTTCCAAATGATGATGTGTATCCGCCTCGAACACCTCATGGATCGTGCGCAGGCAAATCTGGTAGCATAAATCATCAAACAGCGCCTTCTTTTCGCGCTCACTTATGCTTGTCTCTTTAAGCTCGCCGGTGGACGCCACGAACCGAACCGATTTCGTTGTTGGCAGATCATCCGGCGACGGCAAGCGATAGTCCACCAATAGCAATCTGCGCGCTTCATCGAATTGCACATCCCATTGCTTCGGCACCACGTCGTCGTGCTGCGAGGCTTCCAAGACAATCGAGGCATGCTCTTCAATTGCGTCCGGTTGACCGTTTTGCCAGGCAGCTTCCAACGCATCGACTTTTGCGTTCTCCTCTGCTTGTCGCGCAAGGAACGCACGTTCTTGATCCTTTTGATTGGCCTCCCAAGCCTCGCGTTTCGCCTCCCATTCGGCCTCTGCGTCTGCTTTTGCCTTTTCGACCTTCGCAAGGTCTGCCGAATACTGTTCCATCACATCGCGATATTGCGCCTCGAGGGTTTTCTTTTGACCCCAAAGGCGTTGTAGGAAGCCTATTTTGGGCGGCGGCGGTGCAGACGGTGCACCCGGTGACCCCATTAACCCGTATAAAAGA
>CAZPJO010000260.1:0-2395 GCA_964586895.1 uncultured Roseicyclus sp. | reverse complement strand
TCGGAGCGCCCGGTCGTATGAACCTGCTGTGATCCTTCAGAACATCCCAATCCACAGCATCGTCAATTGATAGGGTCTGATGCAAGGTGGACCCGAGCCGATCTCTTCGCGCCTCGGCTTCTGCGGCCATATCCTGAGCAAGGTCTTTGCCCGCAGCGGCATCTTTTTTCTTGAGATGAACTGCAAACCTCTTGTCCCATTGTGCCATCAAGGCGTCAGCCTTGTTTTGAAGGATTGAAAGTTCCGGCGCGCTCAATTCCTTATGGAGGTCAAGCTCGGTGTGTCGAACATCTACGTAGTATCGTAATATTCTGTCACCCGCCGCGCTAAACTTGGCGCGAAGCTCACCTGCGCGGATATGTTCCAAATTCAATGATCTAAATGTGATTTGCTCAAGCATCGATGGGCCAACCTTTTTTGCGGACGGTAGAAGCGTCATATAATTGCATTTCAAGGACCAGCCGCCGTGTGCAAAAAAACGTCAATCGTGAAGTAAAGCCCGGGTTAGCGTCTTGGGCATTTGCAATCCCATCCCCCAAAAAACATTTCTAAAATCATAGAAATATCGATGCCATCAACCCATTGATTTTCCAACAAACCCTCTTGCCCACCCCCCTTGTGCAAGCGTGCACAAGCCGCACCTTTGACCTCTCGCCCATTCTCCCCTAAGCCCTCCCCATGGCCTTCACCCTGACCGATCTGCCCGCCCTCAAGGCCCACAACTTCGACACCATCATCGACGTCCGCTCCCCCGCCGAATTCGCCGAGGATCACGTCCCCGGTGCCGTTAACATGCCCGTCCTGTCCAACGAGGAACGCGCCCGCGTCGGCACCATCTACGTGCAGGACAGCCCCTTCAAAGCGCGCAAGATCGGCGCTGCCCTCGTCGCCCGCAACGCCGCCACCGCCATTGAGACGCACATGATGCACCACAACGGCGGCTGGCGCCCGCTCGTCTATTGCTGGCGCGGCGGCCAACGCTCCGGATCCTTCACGTCGATCCTGCAACAAATCGGCTGGCGCGCCGAAACCCTGCAAGGCGGCTATCAATCCTACCGCCGCCACGTCGTCGCTCAACTCTACGAGGGCACGCTGCCCTTCCGCGTCGTCCGCCTCGACGGCCTCACCGGCACCGCCAAGACCGACACGCTCAACGCCGCCGCCCAACTCGGCGCTCAGGTCCTCGACCTCGAAGGGCTGGCCCGTCACCGAGGCTCGATCCTGGGCGACATCGACGGCGATCAACCGGCGCAAAAGATGTTCGAAACGCGCATCCTCGAAACCCTCTCCACGCTCGATCCATCCCGCCCGCTGCTGGTGGAGGCCGAATCCGCCCGCATCGGCACGCTCCGCCTCCCGCCCTCACTCTGGCTCGCGATGAAAGGGAGCCCCCGCATCGTGCTGGAGGCCACGCCCACCGCCCGCGCCCGATACCTCGCCGCCCAATACGCCAGCCTCGTCGCAACCCCCGACGCCCTTGCCACACGCCTCAACGGCCTTCGCAATATCGCGGGCCACGCCAGCGTCAACACCTGGCTCACCCTCTTGGCCGACCACCGATCCGAACCGCTCGCCCATGCGCTGATCACCGACCATTACGACCCGGCCTACCGCCGCCTGCGCCGCGCCGATGACACGCCCGTCATCGCCACCCTCGACGCCGGCGACCTCTCGCCCGAAACCATTGCCCATACCGCCCGCGCCATCACCGATCTCCTCATCTCACCCGCCCCTCTTTGCTTTCCAATTGCCTCGGGGGAGGCTGCAGGGCGGGGGCAGCGCCCCCACCAAACCCTCTCCAATGCCCCTTGGCCTTCCGTGTCCGTTCCGCTACCTCCCCCGCAAGACGTGATCAAAGGGGCCGGACCCATGGAAAAATCCTTCAACGCCGCCGAGGCCGAAGCCCGCATCTCGCAGATGTGGCAGGCCCGCAATTGCTTTGCCGCAGGCGCGAATTGGGATGGCGTATCGGACGCCTATTCCATCATGATCCCGCCGCCCAACGTCACCGGCGTCCTGCATGTCGGCCACGCCTTCAACAACACGCTGCAAGATGTCCTGATCCGCTGGCACCGCATGCGAGGGTTCGACACGCTTTGGCAGCCCGGCACGGATCACGCAGGCATCGCCACGCAGATGGTCGTGGAACGCGAACTCGCCAAGGACAACAAAGCCCGCCGCGACATGTCGCGCGAAGATTTCCTCGACCACGTCTGGGCGTGGAAAAAGCAATCGGGCGGCACGATCATCGAACAACTCAAACGTCTCGGCGCGTCCTGCGACTGGTCTCGCGAAGCCTTTACCATGTCCGGGGCGCCTGGCGCCCCCGAGGGCGAGGAGGGTAATTTCCACGATGCCGTCATCCGCGTCTTTGTTGAGATGTACAACAAGGGCC
>CAZPJO010000259.1:1626-4370 GCA_964586895.1 uncultured Roseicyclus sp. | reverse complement strand
ATTCAGGCCATGTTCGACCGCGGCGACCACCCCGCGCGCGGGCGACGCGGCGGCGCGGCGGGCGCAGCCACAACCATCGTGCAAGACGACGGGGCGGCGATGCGCCTGAAGGGCAAGCAATTCGTGGCGCATGGGCAGCGCGTGCAGATGGCTTTTCCCGGGGGGGCCGGTTACGGCGATCCGGCGGAACGGGCGCACGATCTGATACGGCGGGATCTTGCGCGCGGCTATATCAGCGCCGAGGCGGCCGCGCGTGACTATGGGCTGAGCGCAGAAGACATAGCCGAGGTCGACGCCCTGATCCGACGCGGGGAAACATTGTAGGTGTTTGATATTGAGGTAGAATAGCCAAGTTCGCGTGAGACGCCCCTGCGCGATGCATTGCAAATGAGCCGTTTCTTGCGGCACTTTGTCCGGCAAATGTAAGCGCTTGCATTGCGCCTGTGCAAGGGCTTACATGCCCGAGAAAGAATCGGAGTTTGCAACCGCACCGTGAACGTCGGCAAGCCGCATCCGCGCCCGGCGGTTCGGACAGACGACACTCCGGCCCGCACACCGACACCCTAAGCTTAGGACAGGCTGACGATGACCCGAGAGTATCTGAAAAAAGCGCAACTCACCTCGAAATCGGATGCCTCGGACGTCCATGAGACGGTGCAGACGATCCTTGCCGACATCGAAGCGGGCGGTGACGCAAAGGCAAAGGAATACGCCGAGAAATTCGACAGATACGATGGCAATATCATCCTGACCGCCGAAGAGATCGAGGCGGCAGCCGCGCTGGTTCCCGAAAAGCTCAAGGCCGATATCCGGTTTGCCCATGACAACGTGCGCCGCTTTGCCGAGGCGCAGAAATCCACCCTGTCCGATGTCGAGGTCGAGATCGTGCCGGGGTTTGTCGCGGGGCAGAAAGCGATCCCGGTTGATACCGCCGGCTGCTACGTGCCCGGTGGCCGCTACAGCCATATCGCCAGCGCCATCATGACGGTCACGACCGCCAAGGTCGCGGGCTGCAACCACATCGTCGCCACCTCGCCGCCGCGTCCGGGCGTGGGCGTGGCCCCTGCCATCATCTACGCCGCCCATATCTGTGGCGCGGACACGATCATGGCGCTTGGCGGCGTTCAGGGCGTCGCCGCTATGAGTTTCGGGTTGTTCGGGCTTCCCAAGGCCAACATCCTTGTCGGTCCGGGCAACCAATTCGTGGCCGAAGCCAAACGTATCCTGTTCGGGCGCGTCGGTATCGACATGATCGCCGGGCCGACCGACAGCCTGGTTCTCGCCGACAAGACGGCGGATGCGCATATCGTGGCCACTGACCTCGTCAGCCAGGCCGAGCATGGGTACAATTCGCCCGTCTGGCTGGTGACTGATGATCGCGATCTGGCCGAAAAGGTGATGGCGTTGGTCCCCGGCCTGATCGACGATCTGCCCGACACCAACCGCGAAAACGCCGCCGCCGCGTGGCGCGATTATGCCGAAGTGATCGTCTGCGCGGACCGCGAGGATATGGCCGCCTGCTCCGACGAATATGCCCCCGAACACCTGACCGTGCAGGCCGAGGATCTGGAATGGTGGAAGGATCGCCTGACCTGCTACGGATCGCTGTTCGTCGGCGAAGAGACCACCGTGTCCTACGGCGACAAGGCGACGGGCACGAACCATGTTCTGCCGACGTCGGGGGCGGCGTCCTATACGGGCGGCCTTTCGGTGCACAAATACATGAAGATCGTCACATGGCAGCAGGCCACGCGCGAAGGATCGCGGCAGGTGGCCGAGGCCACGGCCCGGATTTCGCGTCTTGAGGGGATGGAGGGCCACGCCCGCGCGGCGGATGTGCGGCTTGCCAAGTATTTCCCGGGCGAGAATTTCGACCTCAGCGCCGATGGCTGACACCTCGCGTCTGTTCGATCTCACGGGTCGGGTGGCCTGCGTGACCGGGGCCAGTTCCGGGTTGGGGCAACAATCCGCCAGCGCACTGGCCGATGCGGGCGCGCGGGTCATTGCCGTGGCGCGGCGCGAAGATGCCCTGGCGGAATGGGCCGAGCGGATCGGGCCACCGGCCGCGATTGTCGCGGCGGATCTGTCGGATCGTGGGGCTCTGACGGATGTGGCCGCGCGCATTTCGGATCCGTTCGGCGCGCCCGACATCGTCGTGCATGCGGCGGGCATCAACACGCGCGAGGCCGCCGATGACGTCACGCCCGAGGGGTGGGATATGACCCTGAACCTCAACCTTGCGACGCCCTTCTTCCTGACACAGGCACTGGTGCCCGCGATGAGGGCCAAGGGTTGGGGACGGGTCGTTCATTTCGCCTCGCTTCAGACGCGTCGCGCCTTTCCCGGCGGCATCGCCTATGGCGCGTCGAAAGCGGGGATCGCACAGATCACCCGCGCCATGGCCGAGGCGTGGTCAGGGTTCGGGATAAACATAAACGCCATCGGCCCGGGCTTCTTTCCGACCGAGTTGACCGGTCCTGTCTTTGCCGACCCCGACCGCGCGGCGCGCAATGCGGCGCAAACCTGCATCGGGCGCAATGGCGCTCTGGAAGATATCGACGGTCCGCTGCTATTCCTGTGTTCAGACGCCTCGTCCTACGTGACGGGGCAGGTCCTGATGGTCGATGGGGGGTTCACGGCGAAATGAAGGCGTTGATCTACGACGGCGTTGAAACGCTTGGCTTCCGCCAGACGGATATGGCAGTGCCCCGCCCGGGTGAGCCCCTGATGCGGGAGGATGCGGT
>CAZPJO010000259.1:423-1616 GCA_964586895.1 uncultured Roseicyclus sp. | reverse complement strand
GACATGCATGCCTATCTCGGCCACGATGCGCGCCGCCCCGCGCCATTGATCCTCGGGCATGAGGCCGCTGGCGTGATCGAAGGTGGGCCGCGTGACGGCGACCGGGTCACGATCAATCCGTTGGTGACATGTGGCACTTGCCCGGCCTGTGTGTCGGGGCGCGAAAACCTCTGCCCGGACCGGCAGATCATCTCGATGCCACCGCGCCAGGGGGCTTTCGCCCAATACGTCGCCATGCCCGAGGCCAACCTTGTTTCGGTCCCTGAGGCCGTGCCGTTGGCCAAGGCCGCGCTGGCCGAACCGCTGGCCGTCAGCTGGCATGCCGCGCGGCTGGCGCTTGCCGCGATGCACCCCGCATCGGACCGGCGCGCGCTGGTGATCGGGGGCGGAGCGATCGGGCTGGCGGCGGCGCTGGCGTTGCGGGCGATGGGCGTCGAAGACATCACCATCACCGAGCCGAACGATATGCGTCGCGCGTTCCTTCTGGACCGCTGCGAGCAGATCGCTGTGGCGCAGGCCGATGGCAGCTATGACCTGATCATCGATGCGGTGGGGTATGCCGCGACACGGGCCGAGGCGTCCGCCCGCGCGGCACCCGGCGGCGTCATCACGCATGTTGGCCTGGGCGAGGATATCGGCGGGCTCGATATCCGGCGGATGACTTTGCAAGAGATCACCTTCATCGGCACCTACACCTATACCGCGCAGGATTTCCGCGACTGTGCCGCTGCCCTGTTCGACGGCCGTCTTGGGCCGCTTGACTGGACCGAAACCCGCCCGCTTTCCGAGGGAGCGCAAGCCTTCGCCGATATCCGTGCAAGCCGCGTGCCTGCCCCGAAAATCATTCTCAACCCGCACTGAGCGGCGCCACAGCCCGCCCTTCCAGAGGAGCACCCATCAAAGTGAACATTTCCAAGAAACTCGTTGACGATTTGGTCGCCAATGACGTGTCCTTCATCACCACCGTGCCGTGCAAACAGCTGGCCGGTGTGATCGACGAGGTCGAGGCACGGCCCGAGATTTTCCACATCCCTTCAAACAAGGAAGACGAGGGCATGGGCCTTTGTGCGGGTGCATGGATGGGCGGCAAGCGACCCGCCATCATCATGCAGAACACCGCCATCGGCGTAACGATCAACACGCTGGCGACGTTGACGCAATATTACCGGATGCCTCTGCCGATCCTGATCTCG
>CAZPJO010000259.1:0-413 GCA_964586895.1 uncultured Roseicyclus sp. | reverse complement strand
CAGGTGTGCCGCCCGCCATCAGCACCATGTCGGGATAGCTGACCCAATAAGGCGCAGGGATGATGACCTCGTCGCCAGGGTTCAAAGTGGCCATGAGCGCGTTGAACAACACTTGCTTGCCGCCACTGCCGATGGTGATCTCCTATCGCGGCGAGTTGCGCGAACCGGTGGCCTGTCAGGTCGAGATGGCCGTGCACACCAAGGCGCTTTTGAACCAAATGCTGATCCCGACCTACCATTTCCACAAGGAATCGGATGCGGATGAGTTCGACGAAATCCTGAAATACACCTTCATGGCAAACAAGCCCGTCGCGATCCTGACGGACGCGTCCTTCTGGGGAGGCTACGGCGACCAATGATCCGTTCTGAAATCCTGCGCGAAATCGCGCCCATCCTGAACCTTCACCTTGTTG
>CAZPJO010000258.1:0-4396 GCA_964586895.1 uncultured Roseicyclus sp. | reverse complement strand
GCCCGGCATGGCCTCGGATTTCTACAAAACACAGGTCGCGCGGCACCTTTTGATCGGAATTCGAGCCATGGAGCACCTGCGCGAGATGCCGTTGGAGCGCCTTCACAGTCGGAAATTGCGTTCGTTCGAGGAAACCGCGTTCCTGTGAACGGACAAAAAGCGCCGATTGCCCCTATTTTTCTGCCCAAAACGCATACGAAGCGTTGTGTGGCACCACAATATTCGGTTAGCTTCGCGCCAACCGGCCCAAGGGCTCGGGGGATAGACAGCAGGAGAATAAACACATGGCAACCAAACCCATGACCAAAACGCAACTCGTCGCCGCATTGGCCGATGAGATGGGCGCAGACAAGAAAGCCGCAACCGCAGCGCTGGACGCCGTGACCGCGATCGTCACCAAGGAAGTCGCCAACGGCGGCGCCGTGACCCTTCCCGGCATCGGCAAAGTCTACTGCCGCGAGCGTCCTGAGCGCATGGTCCGCAACCCCGCCACGGGCGAGCAGATCAAGAAAGAAGCCGACAAGCAGGTCAAGATGACCATTGCGAAGGCTCTGAAGGATTCGGTGAACGGCTAAAGGCCAACGCCACCATTCGGGCGCTGATTGCCGTCCGTTGGAAGACATGAAAGGGTCGCGCCATCAGGGCGCGGCCCTTTTGCATTGAAGGGGCGAGTGATGGACGTGCTTCGGGTGGATGGGCGCGCGGTTCTGATGGGTCTGACCTTTGCGCTGATCTGGTCCTCGGCCTTTACGTCGGCCCGGATCATCGTCGAGGCCGCGCCACCGTTGTTTTCATTGTCGGCACGCTTCGCGATCTCAGGCCTGATCGGTGTGGGCATCGCCTTTGCGCTGGGGCAGCGGTTCAACCTGACCCGCAACCAATGGCGCGCGGTCCTGATCTTCGGCCTGTGCCAGAACGCGATCTATCTGGGCCTGAACTTCGTGGCGATGCAGACGATCGAGGCCTCGCTGGCCGCGATCATCGCGTCGACCATGCCGCTTCTGGTGGCGTTGGCGAATTGGAAGATCTTCAAGGAACGGCTCCCGATGATGGGGGTGCTCGGCATGGTCGCGGGCTTTGCTGGTGTTGCGTTGATCATGGCGCAACGCTTCGGCGGCGGCGCGGACCCGGTGGCCATCGGCCTGTGCCTGATCGCGGCAGTGGCGTTGGCGGCAGCCACGCTGACGGTGAAAAGCGCGTCAAGCGATGGCGGCAACCTGTTGATGATCGTGGGGTTGCAGATGCTGGTCGGCTCTGCCGCGTTGCTCATCCCCGCGCTCATCTTGGAAGAGTTGGTGGTGGAGTGGACGACGCCGTTTGTCGTGGCCTTCATCTACACGACGCTCCTGCCCGGGCTGGCCGCGACGTTCATCTGGTTCCGTCTGGTGGGGCGCATCGGGCCAACGCGGGCGGCCACGTATCACTTTCTGAACCCGGTGTTCGGGGTCGCGATTGCCTTTGTGCTGCTGTCCGAAGCGCTCAGTTGGATTGACGCATTGGGTGTTGTGGTGATCGCCGGCGGCATTTTGGCGGTGCAGCGGGCGCGCGTGGTGGGTTAAGCACATGCTGGCTTGCGCAACTCACGCGTTTTTCATGTGACACTGCGCTGGTCGCGCGGCATCACCGGCGCATGGAATTCATTCTTGCATATGGCGCGGGCCTTCTGACCCTGATCAACCCGTGCGTCTTGCCGGTTCTGCCCATCGTATTGGCGGGATCGCTGCAAAGCAGCCGTTATGGCCCGCTGGCTCTGGCCGGTGGCATGGGGCTGGCGTTTGTGACGATCGGATTCGGGATCATCGCGGCCGGGCATCTGGTGGGCCTTCGGGCCGAAACCGTAAGCACGGCGGGTGCGATCCTGATGATGATCTTCGGCGCGGTCCTGATGGTGCCGCAGCTGTCGGCACGATTTGCGACGGCCACGGGCGGGATCGCGGAACGGGCCGATGACGGGATGCGCAACATGCAGGCCGACGGCTGGCAGGGGCAGTTCATTGGCGGGCTGCTTCTGGGCGCGGTCTGGAGCCCTTGCGTCGGCCCGGTGCTGGGGTCCGCGATATCACTGGCCAGCCAAGGTGAGGAATTGCTACGCGCCTTTTTCATCATGGTGGCGTTTGCGCTTGGCATCGGAAGCGTGATCCTGGCGCTTGGATACGGCGCGCGTGCGGCCTTGCAAAAACGCATGGGCGCGTTGCGCCGCTTCGCCGCCTCGTCGCGGCCCATTCTGGGCGTCGTCTTTTTTCTTGTCGGGCTTGCGATCTACATGAGATGGCATCTGATGGCCGAGATATGGCTGCTGGATCGCATGCCCATCTGGTTGCAGGACCTGTCTGTTTCCATCTGACCTATACGGAGAATGCACATGAACCGTCGTACACTTCTGGCTGCCGCCGCGGCCCTGACCCTCGCCCCGTTCACGGTGCAGGCCAATATGATCGACTACACGCCCGGAACGGCAGAACAGGCGATCAATGCAGGGCAAACCGTTCTGCTCGATTTCGCAGCGGATTGGTGCTCCACCTGCCGGAGCCAGGAACGCACGATCAACGCGTTGCTCGAAGCCAACCCAGCCTATGCAGACGCGATCACGATCTACCGCGTCGACTGGGATGATTACGGGCGCGGCGATCTGGTGTCGGAGTTGAACGTGCCGCGCCGTTCGACGTTGGTGATGTTCCGCGACGGGGCCGAAGTGGGCCGGATCGTCGCGGGAACACGGGAAGCCGACATCCGCGCCTTGCTTGACGCGGGTCTCTAAGCGGCCCCGTCGGTCGTCGCCACAACGGCGAGATTGTCGAGCGTCCATGACGCCCCGTTCCCGACCTGCGCAGCAAGATCAAGCGTCAGGAGATCGGAGGACGGGGTGGTCAGCAATGTCACGCGCAAGCTTATGATTGCGGGCCCTTCCTCGCCCGGCAACACGGGTTCTGCGCTACGGGTCTCGAAACGGGTCTGTTCGACATTGACGGCGGTGGCATTGCCTTCGGCGACGGCCACGTCAAGCCGGGCCTGATCCGCACCAATATCGGCGAGGGTCAGCATTAGCACCTCTTCCTCGTCCAACATGACCCGCATGGCATCGGCGGCGGCCCATCCGCCATGCAGATGCACATCGAAGCTGACCCGCAGGCGCTGGGTGTCGACCGGCAATTGGAAGTTGCGCGACACGGCATCATTGGTGAACGGCCCGAGGACAGGGCCCAAACGCCCGAGACGATCAGAGGTGGCGTTTTGCGACCAGGCTTCTGTTCCGAAATTGAAATCCTCGAACGCAAGCAGGTTGTCTTCGGCGCCAAGCGTTTGCAGACCACCGTGTTGGCGAAGCATTTGCGGCTCTGAGGTGATGCGAATAAACGCACCAAGACAAAAGAGAATGACGATCACAGCGACTGCAAGCAGCATCCAGTCAATTGAGATCAACGCGCTACGTGCGCGTCCCGGGAGAGCATTCTGCCCCATGAAAAATCCAATACTAAGTAAACACAGACACCTCGTTCTTTTGCCGCAATGTGTCGAAAAAAGGGCAGCAATCGGACAGTTTCGCCCCATTGTTCCAAAGACAGAACAAATCTGCTGACGAATGCAGAATTAGGCACGAAAAGACTAAAAGTTGACGAAACGTTAACCGATATGGCCCCGGTTAACCCCGACCTGCCCACGATGTAGTAGAAGGTGATCCAGCAGAACGCAGGCCATCATCGCCTCTCCGACCGGAACGGCACGGATACCGACGCAAGGATCATGCCGTCCTTTGGTCACAATCTCGGTCGCTTCGCCCGCTTTGGTAATTGTCGCGCGCGGCGTCAGGATGGAGGACGTCGGCTTGACCGCAAACCGCACAACCACGTCCTGCCCCGTCGATATCCCGCCCAATATCCCGCCCGCATGGTTCGACGAATACTCCGGCCCGTTGGGGCCCATCGTAATCTCGTCTGCATTGGCGGTACCGGTCAGGGCGGCGGCGGCCATGCCATCGCCGATTTCGACACCCTTCACGGCATTGATGCTCATCATCGCGGCGGCAAGGTCGGTATCAAGCTTGCCGTAAATTGGCGCGCCAATGCCCGCTGGAACACCGCTGGCACGCACTTCGATGACCGCCCCGACGCTGTCACCGGATTTGCGCAACGCATCGAGGTAGGTGGCCCAATCTTCGGCCGCCGCCGCATCAGGCGCCCAGAAAGGATTGTTCTCGACCTCGGTCAGATCAACGTCCGACACGCGGCGATCGCCCATCTGCACCATGAAACCGGTGATCTTCATGCCCGGCACCATCTGCGCCAGGGCCGCACGCGCCACGCCACTGGCGGCCACACGCGCCGCAGTTTCCCGCGCCGAGGAGCGCCCGCCACCGCGATAATCGCGGATACCGTATTTCTGCCAATAGGTGATGTCG
>CAZPJO010000257.1:4032-4405 GCA_964586895.1 uncultured Roseicyclus sp. | reverse complement strand
TGCCTACCTGATCCACGACGCCACCGCCCAAGGCGGCCCCCGCATCACTGTCACCCAAGGCGATATCCGCGCCATCCAACTGGCCAAATCCGCGCTCTATGCGGGCGCGCGCCTGTTGATGGATCAACGCGGCGTTGACCGCGTGGACCGCGTCGTGCTTGCCGGGGCCTTCGGGGCCCATATCTCGCCCAAACACGCCATGGTCCTGGGCATGATCCCCGACGTCCCCCTCGACCGCGTGCAATCGGCGGGCAACGCGGCGGGCCACGGCGCGCGGATCGCGCTGTGCAACCGCGCCGCGCGCTCCCGCATCGAACAGATCGTGCATCAGATCCACAAGGTCGAAACCGCCATCGAGCCGAAATTCCAGGAA
>CAZPJO010000257.1:0-4022 GCA_964586895.1 uncultured Roseicyclus sp. | reverse complement strand
CCCCCACGCCACCGATCCCTTCCCCGAACTGGCCAAGGTGACCACCCTGCCCGCCGTGGCGTTTGGGGCATCCGGCACGGCCCCGGGCGGTGAAGGTGGCGGACGGCGCAGGCGCAGGCGGGCCTAGGCGCCCACGAACTTTCGCATCGCCTTTTCCGCCGGTGATTTGCACCGTTGGGTCATCCAATCCGCTGCCAGCCACCCGGCCAATTCGGCTGGGTCGTTGCGGTGCAAGCTCAACAGCGCCGCCTGGTAAAACATCGGGCCACATACGGAATAGCAATCGGTGTTCGCCCCGCCGTCACCGCGCAACAGCTTGCGCGCGCGCATCGACGCCGCAAGCGCGGGAATATCCTCTGGCGTGTCCACGCAGAAGTACATCAGGCTGGTGCCATAGGCGCGCGAAAACCGATCCCACCCGGCGTAGAACCAATTCACGCTTGGCACCATGCCGCTATAAAGGTTGAGCGCATAGCGTTCCATCGCATTGGCAATCGCCTTGCGCCAGCGTGGATGCGCGGCGCCGTAATCGGCCAGTCGCGTGGCGGTTTTCGCATTCGCGCGGCCCCTCAACGCCAGCCCGACCATCGCGGGCAGATCGGGCAGATCGAAATGCCGCGCGGCGCGTGCAGCCACGGCGTTATCGTCGTAACATGCCGCCAGCGCAAAGAACGTATCGGCATCTGGCAAGGTCTGCGCCGCATCGGCCACGGCGGCGAACTGCCCGGTGCGGATCAACCGCCACAGCAACCGCCCCGCCTCCCCATGGCCGTCGCTGTTGTGATACGCCGGCACGCTGCGGTCATAACTGCGCCCTTCGCCCTCCAGCACATAGGCAATCGGCTTGCGCCCCGGCTGGCCGATCAGGTGTGCCGCGCGACGCGGGTCGAACGCAATCCCATCGGCCATATCCTGATAGAACCGCGCGATGGCCGGGTCGTGGATGTAATCGCGCACCTGGGCCAGCGGGGGGAACATAGCCGCAAAGGGCACCCGGTTTTGTTCAAACTCCGCACGCGCCTGAGCCAGGGGGCTGGCGTCAAACGCCGCACGCCCGGCCATATGCATATCGTTCACTTCGCCCTCAAAAGCGCGCCGAAACCGGACGATATCTGCGCCCGGGTCCAGCTTGTCACCGCTGAGGACGCATTTCTTCTTGGCCTTGCCCCCAAGGGTGGCGTCTTCGACCATGCGCAGGGGGCCGTTTGCAAAAAGATCCCGCGCTTCCACCCATTGGGACCGGTAGCGCTCAAAAATCGCCTGATAGTCTGCGGTTCTGGCCAGGCGGTCCAACCAGCGGTCGCGCCCACAGCGTGCGAAAAGGCCGGGGCCGTCGTCGCGGAAGATGCCGAAGCGCCAGAACTGGCTGTCGGCTTCGCGGCCAAGCCCCGCCATCAGGGCCAGCGCGCGGTCGTCCTGGCCCGCCACGGCAAGCACGCACACGGCCATGGATTGCACTTTATGGTCGCTGTCGGACGGCGTGCCACGGGCCACGGCTTCCGGCGGGAAGCGGAGGTCAACCAAGGCCTGCGCTCTCGCCACGTCGTCACAAAACAGCGCATTGATCAGCACAGTCTCCTCAAATGATGCGACCACCGAAAGCGCCGGATCTCTGTCACCGCGTGCCAGAACGGCCTTTTGGCGCGCCAGCATCTGCCTGCGCTGCGCAGCCTCATCCGTCATTCCACGTCGCCACCAGTCGATATCGGCGACGATGTCCTTGATCTCCTGAAAGGTTTTCGCGTCCATCGCCCCCTCCTGTCGTCCCCTCTGGAAAAACGTTTTTATCACATACTTTCAAAATCTTAGAACACTTGCGCACGCGTGCACCCCCCTACCCGGCAACGGCTTCGCATCTTGACGCCCCGCACCGCAACAAAACGCTTGAGATATCGCGCCCCTTCCCCTCCGATACGCGCGCCATGACCCGCGACACGCACGCCCCGCTTTCCACCGTCTCAAACCAGTTCATCGCCGACTGGCTCGACGCCCTGCGCCCGTTGTGCACCGATGATCACTTCGCCGCCCTCTTGCGCCGCGCCGACCTGCACCCCGGCCCCGCCACGCCGCAGGGCCGCGTGACACTGGATCAGATCGTGCGCCTTTACCAACACGCCGCCATCGAGACCGGGGACGAGATGATGGGCCTGTGGTCGCGCCCGATCCGGCCCCGCGCCTTGCAACATCTGCTGACCTCGGTGCGCGAGGCGACGTCGCTGGCCTCCGCGCTGTACCGCTTCTCGACCTTCTGGAACCTGCTGCTCGACGATCACCAATTCACCCTTGTCGAAACCGACACCCACCTCACCCTGCACCTTGCGCCGCTTTCCGATCGCGCGGCGCAACGCTTTGGTCACATGCTGATCCTCAAGCTCGCCCATGGCCTCATGTCCTGGCTCGCGCGGCGCGAAGTGCCGGTGCACGAGGTCCGCTTCGCGTTCCCCCGGCCGCCGTTCGATGATGATTACGCCATCATCTTTCCCGCGCCCGTGCGCTTCGATCAATCCGCCACGGCGCTTGCGTTCGACCAGTCCGATCTTGGCCCGGTGCAGGTGCGCTCCACCGCCGATCTGGACATCTTTCTTGAAAATGCGCCGCGCGACTGGATCTTCACCCGCTCGTCCGCACACACCCAATCCCTGCGCGTGCGCACCTACCTCAGTCAGACCGCATGGGACGACGCCAACCTCACCGGGGCTGCGCGCGCTCTGCACATGACGCCGCGCACCCTCATTCGCAAATTGCAGGGTGATGGCACCTCGTTTCAGGCCATCAAGGATGCCCTGCGCCGCGATATCGCGATCCGTCACCTGCAAACCGGCCAGCACAGCGTCGAAGCCATCGCGCAGGAGGTCGGGTTTTCCTCGGCGGCGAATTTCCACAAGGCGTTCCAGCGCTGGACCGGCAACACCCCAAGCTCGTATCGCCGCAGCCCGGCCTCACAGGCGTGATTTTGTCACTTTCCGACAATACCCTGTCACCCCCCGAGATAGAGCGCGCGCGCGCAAACCGCTAAGTCATCCCAACAAAGACCCACTCACCTTGCGTGCCCCGCATTCCCCGTGGCTTACGGTCCATCCGCCCGAAAACGGCGGAATGCGACAGGGCGCGCCCAATTCACGGAACCCGCACCCCATGTCCGACAAACTCGCCAAGATCCTCGCCGCCGCCCATGCCCATGCCACGGACGTCATCGCGCCCAATGTCGATGAGTGGAACGCCGCCAAAACCTGGCCGCGGGCCGCCTCCGATCTGGCCGGGGCCGCGGGCCTCACCGGCCTTTACGCGCCCGAAGAGCTTGGCGGACAGGGCCTGCCGCTTTTCGAAGGCATCCAGGTCTATGAACAGCTTGGCCTTGGCGACGGCGCCTATGCCTTTGCCCTGTCGATGCATAACATCTGCACCTTCGCGGGCTGCGGCTATGGCACCGACGCGTTCAAATCCGCGTGGGCGCGCGATCTGACCTCGGGTCGGAAGCTGGCCAATTTCGCCTTGACCGAACCGCAATCGGGCTCGGACGCCACCAACATGTATACCCGCGCCACGATCAACGGCGACGGCACCTGGACGATCAGCGGCGCAAAAGCCTGGGTCAGCCTCGCGACCGAGGCCGACATCTACTTCACCGTGGTCAAGACCAGCGACGCGCCCGGCCACAAGGACATGGCCATGATCGCCATCCCCGCCGACGCGCCGGGCCTGAGCTTCGGCCCCCTTTACGAAACCCCGTCCTACAACTTCCTGCCCATGTCCGAGATGTATCTCGACGGCGTCGTGGTCAGCGAAGACAACATCATCCTGCCCATCGGTCAGGGCATGCAGGGCGCGCTGATGGCCATCGACATCGCGCGCGTCTCCATCGCCTCGGGCTGTTGTGGCCTCATGCAATCCGCGCTCGACACCGCGCTGTCCTATGCCAAGAACCGCAAGATGTTCGGCGGCAAGAACCTCGATCTCGACGGCATCCAATGGATGTTGGGCGAGGTCGCCACCGATCTCGAAGCCGCCAAATTGCTTTACCG
>CAZPJO010000256.1:1461-4444 GCA_964586895.1 uncultured Roseicyclus sp. | reverse complement strand
CTTCAATCATAGACGCATGGTTCAGCGCGTCAGAATAGATGATGAGGCCGGGAAAGAGCTTGGGAAGCGTACTTAAAGTAGCATCATTGGCAATGTAGGCGCTCGTGAAGACCAGCGCGGCCTCTTTGCCGTGCAGATCGGCCAACTCGGCCTCAAGCGCTTTGTGATACACCGTCGTGCCCGAGATGTTGCGTGTCCCGCCCGAGCCTGCGCCGGTCGCCTCCAACGCCTCATGCATCGCGTCGAGCACCACCGGATGCTGCCCCATGCCGAGGTAATCGTTGCCGCACCAAACCGTAATCTCCTGCTCGGAGCCGTCGGGCTTTTTCCAGACTGCGTGGGGAAAGTTGCCCTTGCGCCGTTCGATATCGATGAACGTGCGGTAGCGGCCTTCCTCGTGCAGCTTGCCCAGGGCAGCGTCGAGCGCGGTATCATAATTCACTGGCGGTCTCCTTGAGCAGGGCCCGGTACGAACGGCCCCGTCAGTTCGATGGCTTCGGACGCATCGCGCCCCGTTGGCCTGACATATGGCCCCGGGGCCCCTGAGGCCAAGTTACAAAATGCCGCGATGGGCACTTTGATCTGGGTCAAGACGCAGCGTCAAAAACGAAAAGACCCCCGGCCTGCAACCGGGGGTCGTGTCGGCCCGCGCTTATTCAGCGCCCAGGCGCACCTCGAAGGCCGGATAGCCGAGGCTGTCGGAGAAGCTGAACCCGCCGTGGCAATCATGGCAGAACGCTTGGCTGATGTTCATCGGGTTTCCGTTGGGCTGCACGGCGGAATAGAACCAGCCGTCGGCGTCGGGAAACTCCTCAACCGTGCCGCGGGTCATGATGAACAGCGGGCCACGGCGCGGGGCGTTGTCGCGCAGGGTATAGCTTTCCTTGGCGATGACCGTGCCCACGGGCATCTCGAAGCTCTCGTCGTCTTCCTCGTATTGGATGTAGGCCTCATAACCCACCTCGTTAACGAAAGTGTTGAGGAAGCGGCCACCGTGAAAGCCGGGCGCTGCGGGGCCGGTCTGCGCGTGGCCCCAATCGCGGTAGACGGCGGCCACTTCGTTGTCGCCGGCCTGGTAATTTTCCAGCAGCTCATCGGAGACGCAATCATAAAGCGCGTCGATCTGCTCTTGGGTGAAATCGGGGATTTCGGCCTCGAAGGTGCAGCTGTGGCCGTCAGCAGCTGCAGATGTGGCGAAAAGCGCCGCGGACACGGCGGCAGTGGCGAGAAGACGATGGCTCATGATGAGAAATTCCTAGGCTGTCTGGTTGTCCCTTACCGCCCCGGTCGGGCGCGGTTGCGCACAGCTATGACATGCAGGTGAAAAAGGTCATCACACGAAACATCACAAACACGGGAGGATCCGGCGCGCGCGCGTCCTGGCGGCATCGCCGAATGGTTGCAGCCGCGCGCGCAAGGCCGCAAGCTGCACCGCGACACAAATTGCCCGGCACAACCTGATGGAGCCCCCATGTCCCTTGACGCCGTTCTCGCCCGCATCGATGCCGATCTCGACGCCGCCACCGCGCGGTTGTTCGAGCTTTTGCGCATTCCATCGATTTCCACCGACCCGGCCTATGACGGCGAGGTCGCGAAGGCCGCGGATTGGCTGGAGGCGGAATTGGCCGGGTTGGGGTTCGAGGCCAGCGTGCGGCCCACACCGGGCCATCCGATGGTGGTGGCGCATGGCGACGACGCGACGGCAACCGGGCCGCATGTGCTGTTTTACGGCCATTACGATGTGCAGCCGGTTGATCCGCTGGAGCTGTGGGACCGCGATCCGTTCGATCCAATCATCGAAGAGCAGAACGGCAAAAAGGTGATCCGCGCGCGTGGCGCGGCCGATGACAAGGGGCAGTTGATGACCTTCATCGAGGCCTGCCGCGCGTGGAAGGCCGAGACCGGGGCACTGCCTGCGAAGCTGACGATCTTTCTGGAGGGTGAGGAGGAAAGCGGCTCGCCCTCGCTGGTGCCGTTTCTGGAGGCGCAGGCCGAGGAATTGCGCGCCGAGGTCGCGTTGATCTGTGACACCGGGCTTTATGCCGACGGCGTGCCGGGCATCGTGACGCAATTGCGCGGCATGTTGCAGGAAGAGATCACCGTGACCGGCCCGCGCATCGACCTGCATTCGGGGATGTTCGGCGGTGTGGCGATGAACCCGATCCGGGTGCTGAACCGGGTGTTGGCGGGGCTGCATGACGATCAAGGCGTGATCCAGGTGCCGGGATTTTACGACGCCATCCCCGAGTTGGAGCCGGAGTTGAAGGCGCAATGGGATGGGCTTGGCTTCAATGCAGAGGCGTTTCTGGGCCCCGTGGGCCTGAGCCATCCGGCGGGGGAAGCGGGGCGCAGTGGGCTTGAGATGATCTGGTCGCGGCCCACCGCAGAGGTCAACGGGATCTGGGGCGGCTATACCGGGGCGGGGTTCAAGACCGTGCTGCCGAGCGAGGCGCATGCCAAGATCAGTTTTCGCCTCGTGGCGGGGCAAGATCCGGAGCGGTTGCGCACGGCGTTCCGCGATTGGGTCACCGCGCAGATGCCGCCCGATTGCGCGGTTGAGTTCAAGGCGCATGGCGCGTCACCGGCGGGGATGATGGACACCAGCCATCCGATTTTCGAAAAGACGCGCGCGGCCTTGTCGGAGGAATGGCCCACGGAGGCCGCGTTCATCGGCTGCGGCGGCTCGATCCCCGTGGCGGGGTATTTCAAGACGATCCTGGGCATGGATTCGGTTCTGGCCGGGTTCGGTCAGGATGATGACGCGATCCATTCCCCGAACGAGAAATACGATCTGGAAAGCTTTCATCGTGGCATCCGGTCCTGGGCGCGGGTGTTGGACAAGCTGGCGGATTGAGGGGGCGCTGCCCTTTGTTTTATTAAGAAGGGGGGTCGCTGCCTGTTGCTGTAAAAAAGAGGGGGCGCGGCCCCCCGCCCCCAAAGCGGCACCCCCCCCGGGTTTTTTGGGATAATTAAAAACGCCCAG
>CAZPJO010000256.1:0-1451 GCA_964586895.1 uncultured Roseicyclus sp. | reverse complement strand
CCCGAGGTTTTTTTGGCAAGATGAAAGAGCGCCAAGATCAAAGGGCACCAAATGGCTCAGGCCGGAGCCGGGGCTGCGAGGGCACGGGCCAGGCGCGAGAAGCGCAGGATCAGGACCAGGCCCGCGCCGGCCAGCCCAATGGCAAGCCCGGCCCAGATGCCTTCGCCCGCAAAGCCCATCGGAAAGCCCAGAATATAGGCCAGCGGCACGCCAATGATCCAATAGGCCACAAACGCATAGACCATCGGGACCTTGGTATCCTGCAGGCCACGCAGCAGGCCAAGCGCCATGACTTGCGCGGCATCGGCCAGTTGGAAGAAGCAGGCCACGATCAGCAGGCTGACGCCGGTCGCGACGATCTCGGGGCGCAGCGGATCCGCCGGATCGACGAAGAGGCCAACCAGCGGCGCAGCCATGGCGATCAGCCCCACGATGGTGGCCGCGACCGTGATCGCGGACAGCAGCAGGGCGGCGTAGGCAGCGCGGCGCAGGCCGATCTGGTCGCCCAGGCTCCAGGCGCGGCCGACGCGGATCGTGGCGGCCGAACTGAGCCCGATATGGACCATGAAGACGACCGAGATGATCTGTAACGCGATGCCGTGGGCGGCCAATTCCAACGTGCCGATCCACCCCATCAGAAGCATCGTGGCCATGAACAGCCCCGCCTCCAACACAAGCGTCACCGCGATGGGCGCGCCCAGGCGGAAGACCTGCGCCATGGCTTGCGGATCGGGGCGCCAGAAGCGCGCGAACAGGGCATAATCGCGCATGCCGCGCGCGCGCGCAGCGTAGAGCGCGAGGATGGCGAAGATCAGGATATGGGTGCCGAGCGAGGCGATGGCCGCGCCTTCTACCCCCAATTCGGGCGCGCCGAGATTGCCGAAGATCAGCACCCAGTTGACGAAGGCGTTGAGCACAAGCCCGCCAAGCCATGCCCACATCACGATGCCGGGCCGATCCAGTGCGCTCAGGTGCGAGCGCAGCGCGATCAGCAGCACACCGGGCCAGATCGCCAGCCCCGCGATCCGCAGATAGGCCTGCGCGTCGGCGGCGACCTGCGGCGTCTGCCCGGCGGTCAGCAGGATCGCCTCGGAAAACCAGAACGCCGGAAGCGATACGGCCCCGAAGATCAACCCGATCCACAATCCCATCCGCGTCACACGGCGCACCTGCACCGCGTCGTCGCGCGCCGCCGCCGCCGCCACCATCGGCATCACGGCCAGCGAAAACCCCATCCCCATGATCAGGATCAGGTGGAAGTAGCTGGACCCGAGCGCCACGGCGGCCAATTCCTCGACCCCGTACCAGCCCATCATCACCGTGTCGGTCACGCCGATGAAGGTCTGCGCCAATTGCCCGCCGATCAACGGCAGCCCAAGGGCAAGCGTGGCGCGGATATGTTGGGCGAGGGTCATGCACGCGCCATACGCCCCTGCCAGTCCCCCGGCAAG
>CAZPJO010000255.1:2705-4444 GCA_964586895.1 uncultured Roseicyclus sp. | reverse complement strand
GCGCGGGCATGCGCAGATCGGCAAGGGGATGTGGGCAAAACCCGACGCGATGGCCGAGATGATCGAACAGAAGATCGAACATCCGCGCGCGGGCGCGAATTGTGCCTGGGTGCCGTCGCCGACGGCCGCGACGCTGCATGCGCTGCATTACCACAAGGTTGACGTGGCTGCGGTGCAAAGGGCGCTTGAGGCGGGCGGTCGGCGCGCCTATGTGACCGCACTTCTGGATATTCCACTGGCCGCCTATCGCCGCTGGACCCGCGATCAGGTGATCCGCGAGGTCGAGAACAACGCGCAAGGCATCCTGGGCTATGTGGTGCCACAATGTGGTGACCGAAGCCGATGTGGGCGAAGTGTTCCGGCGCATGGCCGAGGTGGTGGACGGGCAGAATGCCGATGACCCGGCCTACCGCCCGATGGCGCCCGGCTTCAACGGGATCGCATATGCCGCAGCGCTTGATCTGGTGCTCAAGGGTCGGGCGCAGCCGTCGGGCTATACCGAGCCTGTCCTGCACGCGCGTCGGCTGGAATGGAAAGCGGCCTAGGGTGCTGTGGCCCGACCCGTTGGTTCAGGCCGGGTTATCGTAGCCGTTTTCGATGCTGCGCATGCGGTCGATGGCGTTTCGCAGGCGGGTGAGGGCATGCGGGGGGCAATCGGTCTCGGGCACGGCGGGCCCCGGCGGGCCAAGGCGGGCGCTTTCATCAAGATAGGTGTCGAGCGCGGTTTCCAGCACGACGGATGTGGCATCAAAGCGATGTTGGTGGAGCGCGTCGCACAGGTGGTAGAGCAGATCGAAGGCACGGTCGGCGGTGACAAGATCGCTGACCTGGGCCTGTGTCCGGGTGAATTCTACCGCTTCGGTATGCTGCATGTTGGGTCTCTGGGCAGTGGGGTCGGGGCCAGTCGTGACATCCCCGGGTTGAGGAATGATGAAGATGTGATGGTTGCGGCGCATGCGGGCGCAGTTTCTTCTGGAAACGGCGGCGCTCTCGGACCAGCATGGGCGGGCGCGTAGCAGGAGAACACCGAAATGCCCCTGACAAATTCCGCCGCAGGCTATGGCAGCCTGACCAAGTTATTCCACTGGCTGATCGTGATCCTGTTCGCCGCGCAATATCTTGGCGGCAACATCATGGTGGCGATCGGGTTCAATTCAAGCTTCGCCGGGATCGAAACGAACACCTATTACAACTGGCACAAATCGCTGGGCCTTGTGGCTTTGGTGGTGGCGGTCTTGCGGATCATCAACCGGCGGGTGGGGGAGCTGCCGCCCTGGGCGCCGACGCTGTCGTCGTTCGAGCAGAAGCTGATCCACCGGGTCGAGCAGGTGTTTTATGCGGCCATGCTGATCATGCCGGTCACGGGGTGGTTTTACGTGATGTATGGGCATTACGGGGTGAACCTGTTCGGGCTGTGGGAAATGCCGCGGCCTTTGCCGCGCGATGATACGCTGCGCGACGTGTTCAAATGGGCGCATATCGTGGCGGGCTGGATCCTTCTGGCGGCGATGGTGACCCATATCGGGCTGGTGCTGCGCCATCAGCTGGTGAAGAAAGACGGGCTTTTGAAACGGATGATGTGAGGCCTTGTGCACGCTTGCACAAAGGGGTCAAATTATTGATTAATATAGAAAAAGCCGTTATAATATAAGAATGAATTGCGCAGTGTTTGAGGGCCCTGAGGTGGGGGCTCAAACGAGGAGGGTCTTGACGCCACCTCTTGGCATCAGTCTTCGGGC
>CAZPJO010000255.1:0-2605 GCA_964586895.1 uncultured Roseicyclus sp. | reverse complement strand
TGGGGGCTCAAACGAGGAGGGTCTTGACGCCACCTCTTGGCATCAGTCTTCGGGCGCGATCCCTGAACGGCGCAAAAGCGCGCTGAAATCATTGGTCGGCATCGGGCGTTGCAGGGCATAGCCTTGCAGAATATCGCAATCGAGATAACGCGTGGCGGCCAGAAGCATGCCGTTTTCCAGCCCCTCGATCACGGTCTGCGCCCCTTCAAGCCGGGCGATCCGGCACAAGGCGCGCAGCGTCATGATCTGTCGCGGGTTTTCTTCGAGCGGCAACACGAGGCTGCGGTCGATCTTGGCCACATGCGGTTTGACCGCCTGAAGCGCGATGACCGAGGAATGCCCGGACCCGAAATCATCAAGATCGATGCGCACCCCGCAGGCGCGCAGGGCATCGAGATTGGCATGGGTCGTGGCATCAACCTTGTCGATGAACGAGGTTTCCAGCAATTCGACGGCGACCTTGTGATGCGGCCGCACGATGCGCCGGACCGTTTCGATGAATTCGGGGCGCGCCAGACGCTCGGCAGAGGTGTTCACGGCGATGGTGGGAAATTCGAGCCCCTCGTCGCGCCATCTGCTTTGTTGCGAGGCCACCATGTGCAGCACGCGATTGTCGATCTCGTCGAGCAATTTGAGGTCGGAGGCATCGCCCAGAAACGCCGCAGGGGATAGCAGACCGCGCTGCGGGCACATCCAGCGCACCAGCGCCTCGGCCCCGACCACATCGAGCGATTTGGCATCGAATTGCGGCTGATACCAGCAGACGAATTCATCATTGGTGAGCGCGTTGAGCAGGGCACGCCGCACGTTGGTGGCGGCGGCGGGCCGCGACGCCAGGCCGGTGGAATAGGCGCGATAGCCGCTTCGCCCGTTGCGCTTGACCTCATAAAGGGCCGCGTCGGCCTCGGAAAAGACGTCTGTGGGGTTGTCGGGCGGGCCGGTGCCGATGGCGTAGCCGATGCTGGCCCCGACAAAGCATTCCTCGCCCTCGAAACTCATGGGCGAGCCGATGCGGAACACCAGCGCCTCGCACAAGGCATCGAGATCTTCCTGCGACGGGGCAGTGGGAAAGAAGATCGCGAATTCATCGCCCCCGGCGCGGAAGGCGGTGCCGTGGGGCGCGGATTTTTCGAGCGTTTCAAGGGTGGAGCGCAGGATCTCACCCACGGTCGACAGGATGAAATCACCCGCGAGGTGACCGAGGGAATCGTTGACCTCCTTGAAATGGTCAAGGTCGAGCAGGATCAGGCAGAATCGGTGCTCCTTCGACATCAGGGCGAAGGCATCGATCATCGTCTCGTCCAGCGCCCGGCGGTTGCCCAGGCGGGTCAGCGCATCGTGGCGGGCATCATGTTTGAGCTGCGCCTGCGCCATGCGAAGTTCTTCGGCGCGCAGGTAATCTTCGGTGACGTCGATATTGACGCCGACCAGCCGGTTCTTGGTGCCGGGCGCCGACACGGAACGTGCCAGGCTGCGGATGTGGCGCACGGTGCCGTCTTCGCGAATGATGCGGTAATCGTGTTGGAAGTCTTTGTTTTCGCGCCGACATTCATCGGCATAGGCGGTCATCCCCTCGACATCGTCGGGGTGGATGTGGCGGGCCCAGCAATCGTCGGAGCGGTCGTTCCGCCCATCTTCGATGCCGTAGATTTCCAGCATCCGGTCATCCCAATGGACGCTGTCGGTTGCCTCGTCGAATTCCCAGACCCCCATGCGCGAGGCCGCCACGGCAAGCTGAAGCTTGCTGATCAACTCATGGAGATCTTCGTTCTCGGACAGGGATGCCGGTTCGAGGTGCTTCATGGACGGAACGCTCGGGTGGGGCTGGCGGGTTGGTGTGACGGTCACGCTAGCCGATAGACCTCAGCAGTCGGTAAAGAATTCCAATTCAAATTGCGCGAAATGCGAAAAAAAGGGCCCCACCGGATCGGATGGGGCCATTTTCTGCGTGCGCCTCAAGGTGCCGGGGGCGGCGGGGGCGGTGGCATGACGGTGAAGAGTTGCGCCAGCTCCGACACGTCACCGGCTTTCATCCAGCCGTCTTGCCCTGCGGTCCACACCATCGTGTCGCGGGTGAGCGAGCCGTCCGAGGCCATGCGCCCGAGGGCCGCCTTGGAGAAGGGGCCGTTGGTTTGCCCGTTCTCGGCGGTGTGCCAGACGTGTTCGACGGGCGGCGGAGGCGGGGCGGCATGGGCGGCCTGATGCGGTTGCTGATGGCCCATGTGCATGTTGTTGGCCATCTGGTTGGCCATCGCCATGCCCATCCCCATGCCAAGCCCTTCGCCCATGCCCGAGCCGGGCGTGGAGGCGGCGGCGGCCATCGCCTCGGCCGTCTGGAATTGCGTGTAGCGGTTGAGATCGCCCACGACCCCCATGGAGGTGCGTTTGTCGAGCGCTTCTTCGACGGCAGGCGGCAGCGAGATGTTTTCGATGTAAAGCTCGGGCAGGGTCAGCCCGTAAGAGCCGATCGTGTCCGAGATCCGTTCGGCCACCAGATCGCCAAGCTGTCCGGTGTTGGCGGCCATGTCGAGCACCGGGATACCCGATTGCGCCATCGCTTGGCTGAATTGCTGCACGATGATGTTGCGGATCTGGAAGGTGACCT
>CAZPJO010000254.1:4174-4447 GCA_964586895.1 uncultured Roseicyclus sp. | reverse complement strand
AGGAAGACCTGCTCGCGGTCGAAGATGTCGACTTCGTGTGTCGTGACTTCGCCATGGATGCAGAGCGGAAGGCCGATTTCAGCCATACATTCAAGGACATGGGCCACGTTCTTGAAGTCGCGCACGCCGGATTGCGAATTCGTTGTGGCGCCCGCCGGATAGAGTTTGACGGCCGTAATCAGGCCATCGGCATAGGCGGCGGCCACATCGGCGGGGTCGGTTTGTTCCGTAAGGTAAAGGGTCATGAGCGGCGTGAAATCCGCGCCCTCAGGC
>CAZPJO010000254.1:0-4164 GCA_964586895.1 uncultured Roseicyclus sp. | reverse complement strand
TCACCACGGGGGGCACGAGGTTCGGCATGATGATCGCGCGGGCGAAATGGCGGGCGGTTTCGGGCAGGACCGTTTGCATCATCGCGCCATCGCGCAGGTGCAGGTGCCAGTCATCGGGGCGGCGGATCGTCAGGGTTTGGCTCATGGGACGGGGTGCTATAGGGTTTCAACGGAGTCGGAAAGGGGCCGCAGCGTTGGTCCTGCGCCGTCCTGTTTGTCTGGACGGCCTGAGCTCGGGGCGTGGTATGTCGTTCGATCTGCCTGTGAATTAGGCAAATGCCTTCTATTCACCTGCGCTCGGGGCGCGCGAACTTGCCATGGCACCCGCCGCCTGCCTACGCTGCTGGCAATGTTTGATGCTGCCGCACTCCCATCCCATCAGCGGGTGAAGGGCCGGGCTTTGGCCCGGTTGGACGGCGGGCGTTTGCGTGATCTCCGGCAAGAAGGCTCGGCCAAGGTGATGTTGCCGCGTGTTTTCGGGCGCGCGCCGGAGGTGGTGTTTTTGAACACGGCGGGTGGGATCACCGGGGGGGATCGGCTCGACTATACGCTGGAGGTCACTTCGGGCGCGGCGGTTGGCACGACGCAGACGGCAGAGCGGCTTTATCGCAGCCATGGGCCTCCGGGGCAGGTGACGACTAAGCTGAGCCTTGGGCCGGGCGCAAAACTTGCGTGGTTGCCGCAGGAATTGATCCTGTTCGAGGGCGGCGCTTTGGACCGTAGGCTGGATGTCGAGATGGCCGAGGATGCGGAACTCGTCATGCTTGAGACGCTGGTTCTAGGCCGAGCCGCGATGGGCGAGCGGCTTAGCACCCTGCACCTGAGCGACCGGCGCGAGGTGCGGCGCGGGGGCCGCGTGGTAATGCTGGAAGCGCTTCGGATCGGGCCGCAGGATCTGGCAAGCGACAGCCCTGCGGGATTGAACGGGGCGCTTGCGGTGGCGAGCCTGAGCTGCATCGCAGCGGATGCCGAGGATCGGCTGGCGCGGGTGCGCGCGGCGCTGCCCGATACCGTGCGATGTGCGGCAAGCGCGTGGGACGGGCGGCTGACGGTGCGGTTCGCGGGCCCGCAGGCCTATCCGCTGCGGCGCGCCGTGGCGCGCGTTGCGGAAGTTTTGACCGGGGCGGCATTGCCCCGGGTCTGGCAAATATAACGATATGCTGCCGTGTGATGCGGCAAATACGAAGGACCAGGAATGAATTTGACGCCGAGAGAAAAAGACAAGCTGCTGGTCAGCCTTGCGGCCATGGTGGCGCGCGGGCGGTTGGAGCGGGGGTGCAAGTTGAACCACCCCGAGGCGATTGCTCTGATCACCGATTTCGTGGTCGAGGGTGCGCGCGACGGGCGCTCGGTCGCGGACCTGATGCAGGCGGGCGCACATGTCATCCGGGCCGAGCAATGCATGGATGGCATCGCCGAAATGATCCACGACGTGCAGGTCGAGGCGACGTTTCCCGACGGCACCAAGCTTGTCACAGTGCACCACCCGATACGATGACCGGCGCATCTTCACCGCGCCTCACACAAACGGAGACATGATATGATCTGGAGCTTTCTTCTCGGCGCGGTGGCCGGTTTTGTCACCCCGATGGTCGAACCCTACGTGCGCCGTGCGATGGAAGGGGTGGCCCTGGCGAAAATCCCGATCTCGGACACCGAATTCGACGTTCTGACGCTGGTGATCCTGTTGATCGTGGCGGCCCTGTTGTCGTTCGGTGCCCCGACGCTGGCGCTTTTGCTGGGGGCGCTGGTGGGCGTGGTCGGCAAGCATTTCATCACCGGCGGCGGCAAACGCGCCCCCGTCACACCCGAAGAGGCAAGCGAATGATCCCCGGAGAAGTGATGCCCGCAGAGGGCGAAATCGAGTTGAACGCCGGGCTGACGGCGATCACGCTTGAGGTCGCCAATACCGGCGACCGCCCCGTGCAGGTGGGCAGCCATTACCATTTCGGCGAAACCAACGCCGCGCTGTCGTTTGACCGGGCGCTCGCGCGCGGCATGCGGCTTGATATTGCGGCGGGCACGGCGGTGCGGTTCGAGCCGGGCCAGACGCGCGAGGTGCGGTTGGTCCCCTATGGCGGCGGGCGCGCGATTTACGGGTTCAACAAGGACGTGATGGGCAAGCTATGAGATCTCTATTTGTATTGATGATGATGGCCCTGCCCGCCGGTGCGCAGGTGCCCGAATGCGATCCGAACCAGCCGCAATCGACCCTGACGCAATGCGTGAGCGAGGGGTATCAGGCCTGGGATGGGTTGTTGAACGAGGCCTATCAAAGGGTAATCGGGACGCTGGACGCCAGCGGCGAGGCGCGTCTGCGCGAGGCGCAGCGGGCGTGGATCACCTACCGCGATCTGGCCTGCGAGATGGAGCGCGCGCGCTATGACGGCGGGTCCATCGCGCCGATGATCGCGCTGCAATGCCTGACGCGGCTGACCGAACGGCGGACGCGGGACCTGGAGGATTTGTTGCGGTTCTGACGACGCGCTGGCGCGGTTTGGCGGGTCGAGGGCGAACGGTATGTAGGGTTAACGGAGGAGGAGAGAGAAGATGTGCGATATTTGTGTGATGAATTCGGTGAAAGCCCGTATGAAAAACGACATGCTGTCGCGGCGGTCGTTCTTCAAGGGCTCGGCGGCGGCGGCCGTGGGGGCGGCGGCGGTGGGTGTGACCCAGGGCACGCCCGCGCTGGCGGACGGGCATGGCGGGGCCGTGGATCTGACCCACACGCTGAGCGCGGAGTTTCCGACCTATTTTGGCGAGCCGGGTTTCGGCGCGGAGCAGGCGTTCAATTTTGCGGAATCGGGCTTCAACCTGTTCAACTTGACGATCAATGAACACACCGGCACCCATATCGACGCGCCGCTGCATTTCAGCGCCGACGGCACATCGGTCGACGAGATCGCGGTGGGCGATCTGATTGCACCTTTGTGCGTGATCGACATCGCCGCGCGGGCGGCGGAGGACGCCGATACGCAGGTCACGCCGGATGATCTGCAGGCCTGGATCGACACCCATGGCGACATTCCCGACGGCGCCTGTGTGGCGATGTATTCGGGATGGGGGGCGAAGGTCGACAGTGACGCCTACCGTGGCTTTGACGGCACGGCGCAGCATTACCCCGGCTTCCATATCGAGGCGACGGAGATGTTGCTGGAAACCGGCGCGCGGTCCATCGCGGTGGATACGCTGTCGCTTGATCACGGGCCGTCGGCGGATTTCGCGACGCATTACGCCTGGTTGCCCGCGGGTCGGTTCGGGATCGAGAATATCGCGGGCCTCGATCTTGTGCCCGCAAGCGGGGCCACGATCATCATCGGCGCGCCGAAGCATCGTGGCGGCTCGGGCGGGCCGGCGCGGATCTTTGCGTTGGTGTGATGGGGGTTTCATCGGGGGTCTGAATGGGAACCGTTGCGCTTTTGAGGGATGAGGAGGTCAGCGCCGAGGCGCTGGCCGTCTTCAACGACATCCGGGCCGTGCGCGGCACCGATTACGTCAACAATTTCTGGCGCGCTTTGGCCCATGATCCTGCGTTGCTGAAAGCGACATGGGAACGGTTGAAGATCGTCATGGCCCCGGGCGCGTTGGACCCGTTGGTCAAGGAGATGCTGTATGTGGCGGTCAGTACGGCGAACGGATGTTCGTATTGCGTGCATTCCCACACGGCGAGCGCCAAGGCCAAGGGGATGAGCGATGAGATGTATGGTGAGTTGCTGGCGGTTGTGGGTATGGCGATGCAGACGAACGGCATCGTGACGGCGCTTCAGGTGCCGGTGGATGAGGCGTTCGAGGCGTGAGCGCGTGTGGTGAGGCCGGACGCGAGGGGTTTTGCACCCCTCGCACTCCCCGCAGAGTATTTTGAAAAAGATGAAGGGGGCGCCGGGCGGTTTCGGTTGCCGCCAGAGAGTGTGGTGCCCCCGTGCCACTTGGCCCAAGATTGAGATGAGGGAGCAATAGATGCCCACTGGAATTCCGCGCAATGACTATGCCGCCATGTATGGCCCCACCACGGGCGACCGGGTGCGGCTTGCCGATACCGACCTCATTATTGAGGTGGAGCGCGACCTGACGACCTATGGCGAGGAGGTCAAATTCGGTGGCGGCAAGGTGATCCGCGACGGGATGGGGCAGTCTCAGGTCACGCGCGCGGGCGGGGCGGTGGAT